>CAZVNH010000426.1:0-2480 GCA_964628575.1 uncultured Thermoplasmatales archaeon
CCCTGATGTTCTGCGTTTAAATCATACATTCTATTTCCCTCGTAAGGATTTTTAATATAGTATTTAAAATATTCACCTAACTTAGAACCATCTGATGTAATTATTTCATTATTAGGTTTTCTAACAAAATAAATTTCTCTAGTGTTATTAAAATTTATTTCGCCTATTGCTTTAAACAGTTTATTAATATCTATATCACTTTCAATATTGTTAAATTTTCCAGTTAAATTTTCTTTATAAAAATTATAAATTAAATTACCTTTTTCTTCTATAATTCGTGAATAACCAATTAATGAGGTAAAAAGCATTGCAACAATTATTATTGGTAATACTTGAACAAATATTTTTTTACTTAATCCTATTCTTATTCCTTCCATATTAGCGCCATAGTAAGTTTTCAGAAGTATTCTTGTAAATATTCTTTTTGAAAATATGTGAGAAAAAACAGCTGCTAAAGAAAATATGGATAAAACCATTATTCCAACTTTAATTACAATAATATTGGAAGACCTATTCAAAGCAGTTACCAGCAATCCTATAGGAACAACTAGTAAAAATGCAGAAAAAGCTTGCACCAAAAAAATAAAATATGGCATATTAATACATATTTCTCTTACCTTTTTCAAATTTATAATATCTTCCAAATTATCTTTTTTCAGTTCAAACCAATTATTTATTTTTTTTAAGAATTTAAGAAGTAAAGTAGAACCAATTATTAATGATATAACCATAATAATAATATATTGAAAAAGGTTACTTGTTCCTAAAGCAGTGCTTACTTCTTCATTATTTGGAGGGTAATTTAGCAATTTGGGTAATAAAGGATAAAAAGCGACTGTAATTAAGATTGTTATGCAGCAATAGACAAATACAATTCCCGATCTACTATCCATAAAACTATGCCTTTTATTTTTAATATTCCTCACATTAAGTTTAGCTTCCATTTTCTTCATCATCACATTGACCTCACTTTTAACGATTTTGTATGCATTTTGACTAGCTTTATCTGTTATGTCTAAAAACATTATTCAACGTTCATATGTTTAATAATTTTTCTCATATATTCTAAATCAATTTTGGGCCAACTACATCCAATTTGTTTTAAATATTCAAGAGTTATTTTCGATTTTACATTAACCGATGGACTATATCTCAAACCATTTTTATGATCCAAGTCATTAATTATACCAGTTAGAATTTCGCTTTTCTCTTTATCGTTAGAGATTTCTAATATGTAATCTTCAAAAAAAGCATTATCTACTATTTTAATATTGAATCCAATTTGGTTAAACTTTTCAATAATTTCATTAATCTGAATAAATTTATTATTAAACAAATGCAAAACTTTATTAGGAGATTCAATTGCTTTAGAATACTTTACTATTATTCTACCACAGCAGTCAACAGGAGTAAATTCAAAACTATAATGCAGCATAGATTCTGGAATTACTGCTATTTTAATTATGAATTTTAATATATTATAAAATCTATTATCTTGTATATTTATTTGGAATTTTCCATCAGTATACCTTCCTGTTAAGTTTCCTACTCTAAAAATTGAAGCTCTTAAATTATTTTCAATCGCTTTAAAAAGTACATTTTCTGCCTGAAATTTACTTGTCACATATGCATTATTATCAAACTTTTGACCTATATAAAAATCGTTTTCAGTAAAATGCAAATTATTAATATCTTGTTTGAAAAAATTTCCTGAAACGCTTATTGTAGATATATAATTTAACTTAATATCATTTAACATGCAAAATTTGATTATTTGTTTTGTTCCAAAAACATTTATTTTTTCAAACTCTGAATAATCCCCAAAATGTCTTACTATAGCTGCCGTATGATAAACAGTATCAATTTTTTTTGACAATAACAAATAATCTTCTTTCGGAAGTCCAAAGTCTTCTCTTGTTATATCTCCCCTAATAATAATAATTCTTTTACCAATAAGATTTATGTATTTGTCTGAGAAATAAAAAGTTAATTTCTCTATTAATTTGTTTTCTACATCATTCGTATATTTGCCTCTAACTAAGCAATAAACATTTGCTTGGGAAGATTTTAAAATTTCATCTAGTATATGAATACCTAAAAATCCTGTTGAACCAGTTAATAAAATGTTTTTAAACTCAAATTTTTTACCACTTAACTTTATGTTATCAACTTTCTCTGTTCCCTTTCTTGTAACAAAATTTTTTATATTTACTATATTGAAATTATTTTCACTAGCAATTCCTCTAATTTTATCAGATATTTCTTTTATAGTATTATATTCGTAAAAATCTTGTATTGTTAAGTTCCAGTTATATTTGTAGGTTCTAGTTAGAATACTTATCATAGCTAGTGAGTCCATGCCTAATTCTAAAAAATTATCATAAACTCCAATATTATTAATTCCTAATACTTCATTTAATATTAATACTAGTATTTCCGTTTCGTTTGAAACTGCAGCATAGTTTGACTTCTTAATTACG
>CAZVNH010000427.1:0-2468 GCA_964628575.1 uncultured Thermoplasmatales archaeon
TTTGTGTGTGCCGCAGGAAATGACGGTCAGGATACAGCCTTATACCCTGCAGGATTTGATCTCCCAAATGTAATTTCTGTTGGTGCAGTTGACAATAAAGGTAATATTGCAAGCTTTTCAAACTATGGAGAATCTGTAGATGTATTAGCACCTGGTGTCAGTATTTTCAGTACAAAACCTATGGATAGTTATGGATACAGTAGTGGTACTTCAGCTTCTGCTCCACAGGTTACAGGTATTTCAGCCTTATTAAAAAGCTATCGGGGTGATTTAACTTCCAATGATATTGCATATACAATAAAAAATAACGTTTCTGTTCAAGATAGTGTAAATGGATTAGTTTCAACTAATGGCATATCAAATGCATTTACAGCATTAAACAATATATTAACATATATAGGTGATGAAATTAATGAAACAGTATCTGAATCCGTATATGAAGATGTTTATGGAGATGATGAAGTTTTAATTTTGACAGCAGGAATTGAACCATTTCTTATTGAGGAAATACATTATGGAGAAAATGGAGTAAGTCCGGCAACAGGTGGTTTTTCACGTTCATACACTGATATGCTGTTGAATTCTTCAGCACAGGGTATTGAAATAACAAGAACATATAATTCAAGAGATGATAAAGATTGCAGACATCTTGGAAGAGGCTGGACATTTGCCTATGAAGGAAGTATCAAAGCAGATCAATATAATAACTTAAGAAAAGTTGTAACTTTGCCCAATGGGAGCAAAGAAACATTTTTACCTTTTGGAAATGGTACATATATATCTGATGCAACAGGAGCTTCAAGAAATACATTGATATTGGACGGTACATTCAAGTTAATAACAAAAGACCAGACTACATATGAATTCAATTCAGACGGTTGGTTATCTGCAATAAAAGACAGGAATGGGAATACCATAACAATTAATGTTGATAGTGATGGCAAAATCCAATCAATTACTGACCAGTCAGATAGAACGTTTAATATAGGTTATGGAACAAATAATCTTATAGAAACTGTTACTGATGTATCAGGTAATAGAGTTATAACTTATCAATACAATTCCAGTAATTTATTGGAACATGTAATTGACACTATGAATAATACTGAATATACATATGAATATGATTCAAATAATTTTTTGACTACTATAAAAGACAGTAATTCAAACATTCTTGAAGAGATCACTTATAATCACGACGATGAAAATATTGAAGATAGAGCTATTGAGCAAAAAGTATATAAAACTGATTCTAAAATAAATATATACAGCTATGATTATGATATATTAAATAGAAAAACAGTAATTACTGATTCTAATAACAAAAAAACTACAAAATGGTTTGACAATTATTTATTCCCAATTAAATCAATAGACCCTCAAGGTAAAAAAACTGAAGTAGAATATTTTCTTAATGAGGGTGGAATAAATTGGTCTGTAAAAAATAGTAATGGTTATGGTAGAAGCAGTATGGCTGCTGCTGAATATAATGGTAAAATATACTCCTTTGGTGGAGAAATATGGGAAATGCACTATTATGATTATCCGTATTATGTCAGTTATGAATTATCTGTCAGTAAATCAGAAGAATATAATCCGGCAAGTGATCAATGGAATACCTTAAGCAATATTTTACCAACTATTGGAAGGGAATGTGTAGCGGCTGCTGTACTGGACAATTATATATATGTCGCCGGAGGATTATCAATTGATTGGACAGATAATCCCTGGGAAGATGATGCTGACATTATCGACACACCTCTTAACCTAGTACAAAAATATAATCCTGTTAATAATTCATGGGTAAGCGTAAATAGTTTGAATTATCCGAGATATGGACTTACAATGGTTGAACTGGGAGGATATTTATATGCAATTGGAGGCTATGGAAATCCAACCATTGTAGAAAGGTATAATGGACAGAACTGGACAAAGGTAGCAGATACGTTAAGTTCATGTTATAGAAAAAATAATCAATTTTCTACTGTAATAAACGGAAAAATATATGTTATTGATAATAATTATAGATTTGAAGAGTATGACCCCGATACCAATACATGGGTAGTATTTGATACTAATGTACCTAAAGGTGATTTAGTACAACTAAACGGAGAATTATATGTAGTTAATGGAGATACAGGTGTTGTTAATAAGTATGACATGCAAAATAAAAAATGGACATTACTAGAATCTGTGATGACTTTAAGAGGTGATGACGGATATCATGCAATTAGTTGTAATGGAAACATATATTTAACTTTTGAATTTGGGGATCAGCTTGATGGAGACAGCTATGATAGTAACTTTGTTGTAGAAGGAGTATGGGATGATTCCATTGAGATTAACCGCTATGGTGAAGAAAAATCAATCACAGACCGAAACGGCAATGAATACCAATATGATCGTGATGAAAACGGTAATATAACTAAAGTAACAAACCCCGATAACTCAACAAGAGAATATAAATA
>CAZVNH010000428.1:0-2468 GCA_964628575.1 uncultured Thermoplasmatales archaeon
ATTATACGCTGTTACAGCTGGTGATTTACATAAAAGTTTTGACGCTGCTATTAAATATTCTAAAGAAATTTTTTGTGTTCCTTTAAAAGAAAAAGGAAATATTGTAGTTTCTTGTGCTCCATATCCAATGGATATCGACCTTTATCAATCACAAAAAGCATTAGATAATGGTAAACATGCTCTTGAAGATGATGGAGTTATTATTCTTATTTCAAAATGTCGAGATGGAGTTGGAGAAAATACATTTCTTGAATTATTAGGAAAAGCTGATTCTCCAAAGAAAATATTTGATATTTTAGGGGAAGAATACAAACTTGGTTATCATAAAGCAGCAAAAATGGCTCAGATTGGAATAAGAGCAGAAATGTGGGCAATAACAGATCTTGATGACAATATAATTAAAAAATCACAGTTAAAACCATATAAAAATATTCAAACTGCAATTGATGATGCAATAGAACTTATAAAATCAAAAGGAAAAAAACCAAGAATAATATTTATGCCTGCAGGTAGCCTTACAATACCACATTTAACCGGGGGAAAATAAGTGGATTTCAGTTGGACAGAAGAACAAAATATATGGAGAAAAACAGTACGAGATTTTGCACAAAAAAATATAAAACCAAAGGTTAGTGAGATAGATAATAATAAAAAAATTCCAGAAAAAATAATTAAAGATATGGGAAAATTAGGACTACTTGCACCAACTGTTTCAAAAGAATATGGTGGAGCAGATCTTGATTGGACTATGACCTGTATCGCTGCAGAAGAACTTGGAAGAGCAGATATAAGTCTTGCAATACCAGTATTATACCTTGTTGAATCTGCATGGGGTTTTATTTTCAATCGCTATGGAACAAAAGATACAAAAGAGGAATACTTACCAAAGATAACTAAAGGTGATGCATTCTGTGGGATTGCAATAACAGAGCCAGAAGGAGGAAGTGATATTGTTGGTGCAGGAAAAACAAAAGCAGAGAAAAAAGGAAATAAATGGATTCTAAATGGAGAAAAAATTTTTATTAGTGGAATAAGAGAATCAAAAAACTGGGGTGGTATTCATTTAACACTTGCTAGAACAGATCCATCAGCAGGTCACAAAGGTTTCTCTTTTTTTATCTTACCATTAAAAAATAATTCAGATGTAGAAACCACTCTTTTTGAGGATATGGGAAGAATGGGTATATCAACTGGTGGTTTTAAAATGAATAATGTTGAATTACCAAATAATTATTTAGTTGGTGATTTCAACAGAGGTTTTTATTATGCGATGGAAGGGTTTTCGGCAGCGAGACCTCTTATTGGTGCAACTTGTGTAGGTGCTGCTGAAGCATCACTTGAAATGGGAATCGAACATATAAAAAATAGAAAAGCATTTGGTCGTCCACTCGCCAGTTACGAAGGAATACAATTCCCACTAGCAGAACATCATACCAACATAGAAAGTGTCAAGTTACTAACATATAAATCAGCTTGGACAATGGATAAAATGTATAGAGAAAATAAATTATCACACCATGATGTCGCTATTTCAGCTGCAATGAGTAAATTACGCGCGCCAATATATGGATTTCAAGTTATGAATGAAGTAGCAGACTGGCTTGGTGCTATAGGATACACCAAGGAATACCCTATCGAAATGGGAATCAGAGGAATACGATCATACTCAATCGGTGCAGAAGGTACTATGAATATCATGAGAATTATTATTTCAAGAGAGCTACTTGGTAAGGAATTCCTACCATATAAATAAAAAAAGAGATATTAATTATCGTTCAATTTCAAAAGATATTTTCATTTCAGCTCTAAATAAAGTTGGCTTATCATCTTCAACCTTTACATCAAATTTAGTAACCTCCGCTCGTTTAATCTTTCTAACTGTTTTTGCAGCACCTTCTACTGCATTTTTGGCTGCATCTGAAAAACTTTTATCAGATATACCTACTATATCTATTATTTTATAGATTCCCATAATCTATACCTCCATAAATTTTCTAGATAAATATCATATTTTATTACTTAACTTTTATTGAATAAAATAAAGAGTTATTGGAAATATTTATTAAACCATCTCTTTTTCAGAGGTTGAGAGAAAAAATGTCTGATAAACCAATTCTTTTAAGAAGTGGAGAGCAAAAAAGCAAGATAAAAACACCAGGAAAAATATTTAGATTAATGATAAAATCAGAACGACTCGAAGCAATAATTGCAGAAATAGAACCGCATACATCTTCTAGATGGTATAATCATAATGGAGAAGAACTACATTATGTTCTTGAAGGTGAAATCGAATATGATGTTGGTGAAAAATCATATAGACTTAGTAAAGGAGAATTACTCTGGCATAAATCAAATGTTAACCATCGAGCTAGAAATATCACTGATAAAAAAGCAAAATATGCAACAATTGGAACTCCTCCGACTTTTATGTAGATTTTTAAAAATACTTATAATGGGGTAGATTATAC
>CAZVNH010000429.1:0-2448 GCA_964628575.1 uncultured Thermoplasmatales archaeon
AGTTGAAGCAGGATCGATTCATAGAGCTCATAAAGGAGTACTATACATTGATGAAATCAATACTCTCAATCTTCCATCTCAACAGCATTTATTAACAGCAATTCAGGAGAAAAAATTTCAGATAACCGGACAATCAGAACGGAGTTTTGGTGCTATGGTTAAAACAGAACCAGTACCTTGTGATTTTATTCTTGTTTCAGCTGGAAATCTCGATGCGTTAAAAGGAATGCATCCTGCACTTCGTTCACGTATCCGTGGTTATGGATATGAAATATATCTAAATAGTACAATGGAGGATACATTAGAAAATCGTTCTAAACTAATTCGTTTTGTCGCCCAAGAAGTGAAAAAAGATGAGAAAATACCCCATTTTGATAAAGATGCTGTAGGAGAAATAATCCATGAAGCGCAGAGACGAGCAGGACGAAAAGGAAAACTATCACTACGTCTCAGAGAATTAGGCGGATTGATTCGTTCGGCAGGAGATTTAGCTGTTGAAAATAAAGAAAAAATAGTAACAATTGAACATGTTATTGCAGCTAAAAAAATTGCAAAATCTCTTGAGCAACAAGTAGTAGATAGAGCAATTGAACAAAGACAGGATTATAAATCATTTAAGATATCAGGTGAAGAGGTTGGAGTTGTAAATGGTCTTGCGGTACACTCTGCAGATCCTTCTATGAGTGAATTTTCAGGACTTGTATTACCAATTGTAGCTGAAGTAACTCCGGCTGGTTCACAATCTGAAGGTAAGGTAATTGCTACAGGAAAACTTGGTGAAATAGCTAAAGAATCTGTATTAAATGTCTCTGCAATTATTAAAAAATTTATAGGTCGAGACATTACAGAGCATGATATACATATTCAATTTATTGGTACTTATGAAGGATTAGAGGGAGATTCTGCTAGTATTGGTGTAACAACTGCAGTGATATCAGCGATGGAAGGGATACCTGTCAGGCAAGATACAGCAATGACTGGTTCACTCAGTATTAGAGGTACAGTGCTACCAATTGGAGGAGCAACAGCAAAAGTTGAGGCAGCAGCGAGAGCTGGAATAAAAAGAATAATTGTACCAAAGGCAAACCTAATGGATGTACTAGTTGAAGATAAATACAAGGATAAAATAGAAGTAATAGCAGTTGAAACATTACCAGAAGTGATTAATAATACATTAATTGGACCTGGAAAACAGGAATTATTGAAAAAACTAAAAGAGATGAAACCATTAAAAGTTTCAGGAAAAGTTGAACTTGAATCTGAGGAAAAAATTACTCGAACACCTGCAAAAACACAAAAAAACGGATTAAAACAAAATGAGGAAATTAATTAAAAATTATTTAATACCAACCTTTTTATTCTATTATTGAAACATTTATGAAAGCACTATTTATTGGAAGATTTCAACCTTTTCATAAAGGACATTTAAAAGTAATTCAACATATCCATAATAAATATGAAGAAATAATTATAGGGATTGGCTCATCACAATATAGTAATTCAAATGATAATCCATTTAGTAGTTTAGATAGGAAAAAAATGGTAAAAGAATCACTTAATAATAAAAATATTAAAAATTATAGAATTGAATTGATACCTGATATACATAATCCTCCAAAATGGGTTGACCATGTTTTATCAATAATATCTGATTTCGATGTTGTCATTACCAATAATTCTTTAACAAAGGAATTATTTGAAGAGAAAGGTTTTAATGTTGTAAATCCTCCGATATATAATAAAGATTTTTTTTCAGGAAAAGAAATACGTAGAAGAATATCTGAACGTGAATCTTGGAAAGATCTTGTCCCAAAACCTGTTATAGATATAATTAAAAAAAAATTTAAATAAAAAATAATTATTTCCTTCTTTTTGTAAACAACCTTGAAGGAATCTTTTTTGTCCTTAAACTATCAATTATTCCACCAGAAATCAATATTATTGCAGAAAAAATACACAAATAAAATCCTAATCCCATACCCCATATACCAGACATATATGAGATTTGACCATCTGGAAGTTCAACTTCAAGAGTTCCACTTCCTTGAAGATTTCCCAGACTTAATTCAGTTATCTTTGACATGCCATATGTAAAAGCAATCGATACAAGAATCAGAAATATTACACTTGCAAGGATCAATACAAAAGCGAATCTTCTTTTTAGAAAAATATTTGGAATAAAACTAATACCAATCAAAATAATTCCAACAAAAATAATTAATAAAAGTATTCCTAAAAAATTAGTAAATACTTCTGGAATAAGAGCGATATCAAGATATAATTCATCTTTATAATCTATTCGCTCAATCATTGTTTGAGGAAGTATAAATAATTCTGTGTTTTTTGTTGCTGAAGGCGAGTCACTATTTGCAGATAATATCCACCATGGTTGAAAAAGAGAAAGAATTATCATGCTAATCGCTAATAGTTTTAGGAATGTGTTTAGAC
>CAZVNH010000430.1:0-2182 GCA_964628575.1 uncultured Thermoplasmatales archaeon
GATATAGACTTGACATTGTAGAGCAAAAAACAGATAAAATCAGACAGTTCACAGTACCATTTGAAATATATGACTATATTAAAATGTATACACTAGAGCAAGGAATAAAGCCAACTGCAAAGCTATTTGATATTACTGAAAGAGCAGTACAAAAGCAATTAAAACTTGTCTGTGATTATCTGAATATACAAGGAATCAGTACACACAGTTTTAGAAAATATTTTGCTACACAAATATATATAGATAACAATTATAATATTCAACTTGTAAGCCAATTACTACAGCATTCATCAACAGCAATAACACAGAAATATATAGGTATTCAGCAAAAAGATATTGAAGATGCATTACAAAGACATATTAAAATAGTTAGAATATAATCTATATCTATTAGAAGGTTATTCCGTTTGGAGTGACCTTCTTTTTATTTTATATGTATACCATACAATCAATATAAACAGGGCAGTATAACGGTTTGTTTTTATGACTGGTGTTGAATAGGTTCAGAAAGCAGTACCCATGTCTCCTTTTGAGGGGGAGGGGAGGGTAGCGTTATACCCCACAAAATATTTTTTCTAACAAAAAGGGGCTTTACAGTAAATTAAATTACAAACAAAAAAAGGAGGTTTTAAATGCCTAATAACGATAAAAAACCTTATTCTCCTTCAGTCGTATTTACTGAATACACACAAGGAGTAAGTTTCAAAAACTCTCTTGGTGATCGCGGTATGTACGAACAAAATAAGCTAAATGAACGATTTTTTATTGGAGATCAATGGTGCGGTAGTAATGCAGGTAACAATCGTCCATTACTTCGTTCCAATGTCATAAAACAAATCGGCGAATTCAAAATGGGAGTAATTGCTTCATCTAATGTGGCTGTAAACTATTCAGCAGAAGGTATTCCAAATACCGTATATCTTAAAAAGCAATTACGACCAATCATTGACTCTATGTCTACTGGAAATCCAAATCTACTTACAGCATATCAAAATATGATGGAAAACAAAATTCCATCCGAAGAAGAAATATCTCTAGTGATGGAGGCACTAAACTCTTTCTTCAAAACAACTTCAGAACGTGCAAAGTTTGAAGATCTCAAAATCAGGACATTGTTAAATGCTTATGTTGCTGGAACAGGGATTCTCTATACATGGTGGGATTCATCAATTCGTACAGGTTTATATGCTGACCTTGGAAAAACAACACCAATACAAGGCGATATCAATATTGATGTTCTTGATATTGAAAATGTATATTTCGGTGATCCAAATCTAGATGATATTCAAAATCAACCGTATATCATAATTGCACAGCGGAAATCTGTAGCTGAATTAAAGCGTGAAGCGCGTAAAAATAGAAGACCACAGTATGATATAGATAAAATACACTCTGATTCTGACACCGGATATCAGGCAGGTAGAGTATCAGAAAACGAACCGATTGAATCACAAAAAGCAACTGTTTTAACAAAATTTTGGAAAGAATACAATGACGATGGTACAGGCTATATTATTAAAGCTGTAAAAGTATGTGATACAGCTACAATTCGTCCAGAATGGGATTTAGGCATACGTTTATATCCATTTGCAAAATTTTCATGGGAACGTATCAATAATTGTTCTTATGGTGGTTCAGAAATCACATATCTTATTCCAAACCAGATAGCTATTAATCGTATGTCATCAGCAAATACAGAGGGCGTTATGTTAATGGGTATGCCAAAAATGGTAGTTAACAAAGATATGGTAACCAGTGAAGTAACTAATGCGCCCGGTGAAATTATTGAAACTTATTCCGAGGATGTTGACAAGGTATTCAAAATGTATAACCCGCCAAACTTTTCCCCCGATTATATGATAAATATAAAACATATTATCACAGATACACTTGATAGAGCAGGAGTATATGCAGCAGCTTTAGGTGATGCAAATCCTGAAAATACATCCGCGATTATTGCGTTACGTGAAGCAGCAACACAGCCATTACAATTGTATCAAAACAGATTCTACAGCTTTATTGAAGATGTTGCTCGTATATGGGCAGAATTCTGGATAACAAAGTATGGTAAACGTAAAATCAAAATAACTGATGAAAATGGTAGTTGGTATTTACCGTTTGATGGAGACAGATATAGAGATTTGCTTATCTCAATCAAAATAGATGTTGGTGCATCGTCAAT
>CAZVNH010000430.1:2192-2446 GCA_964628575.1 uncultured Thermoplasmatales archaeon
CGCACATTGGACAACCTGTTTGAACGTGGAATTATTGATGAAATACAGTATCTATCAAGATTACCTGTTGGTACAGTTCCAAACAGGAATAAATTAATACAGGAATTAGAACAGCGTAAACAACTTGCTCAAAATTCACAATCAACACAACCTATTCCACAGCAACAGCAATTACCTCCTGATTTAATGAGTTTATTAGCTATGCAACAGCAATCGTCTGAAGGTGTTATGTAATGGAAAACGGTATTAATGTA
>CAZVNH010000431.1:0-2446 GCA_964628575.1 uncultured Thermoplasmatales archaeon
GTTTAAGTACAACAATGATAATTAGGACTTTGAAATGTTTTCATAGGTATTTCACTAGTTTTCTCTTTGTTATTGTGTTCTCTAAGAATTTTTTTATAATTATTGTACGCCATTTTTCTGAGTTCTTCAATTTTAATATCATACGCTTCCGCAAAATGAACATCCAAAGTATCATAAATAGGATTGATTATATTTGAAGATAGATGAACAAATTGAGGAATAACTACTCCATTACATCTTGTTTCAACAAGTGGATTACCAATATTTTTTCCTTCTAATTTTATATTACAAACTACTGATCTCTGATCTACACTTAATGATACTGCATTTGAATCTATCAGATTATTTAATTGTCTTAGTAAACTTGGAGCAACATCATCAAATATTTTTCCTTGAATGCTCAAGTGAATCTCTTTATTCTCTGTGTTGTTTTCTCTTTGTCTCATTATATTACTTATTAATTCATTATGTGCATTGTTCATTAATTCACGAACAACAGCGATTGTTGGTGGAAGATTGTTTCTATATTTTACTTCTTGAGCAAACGGATTAATTTTTGAATATTATTTTCTTTTTATAGGATAGTTTCTTTTCTATTATATTCCAAGACCCAACAATAATTAATTATCTGATTAAAAAACCAAGAATAAAAAAATTGATAATCTAAAGATACAAAAAAAGAAAAAAAGAGATATTTAATTATATTTTATTATTGCTCTACTTATAAGGAATAGGCGGCAACAAATAAGGATCCTCCTCATACAACCAGGGATAATCACCCACATACCAACTCTCAGGCCACACAGAAACTAAAATAGGACCATGATCCTGACTCTTACTATTTCCAGAAATATTATAAGGCGTTTCCCCCGTAGGAAGCCAAGCAGTCGAACCCACATTTGAAGGAATCATACCAGTACCAGCTTCACTAAAGCTTACATCACCATAATCAGACCAAAAATTACCAATTGTTTTTCCATCTGTAATTCCTTCACCTGCCAAGTCTCTCCATAGTGACCAACCATCATCATCCCAAAAGTTACTATCTCCATCATCATATGCTTGACAACAACCTTGATTGTTGAATACGAAATCATTATACAAAATAAAATTTTCCATGACATTTTCCTTAAACTTGATACCATATAATGTATTATTAAAAAAGCTACATCCAATAAACATGTTATTGGTACTGTTATCTGATATTATAATACCTTGCATGTTTTCCTTCAACATACAGAGACAAACCGTATTACTCATGGATTCTGAAATATTTATAGCAGAATAGTTAGCAGTTTGAATAAGACATGAACCTACCACATTATTATCTGAATTAAAAATAGATATACCATCTTGACAAGAAGGCGAGGAATTATTCTCTTCAGAAAATATTGGTGCAATAGCAATACCATCTACTACATTATAATTCGAATGATCAATATATATCGGATAGTCATTCTGAGCAAACAGACTTGTCGCATTTTCAAGAGATGAGGGGAAAGGAATTATAGGACCTTGAACTGTTTCTTCATGATAATAAATCAGATATAAAGCCTCATCCTGTTCCGTAAAACTCCAGGATTTTTGTCCAATCCACGTATGTGAACTATTATACAAATATACTCCATAATCCATATTTACAAAATTGGTATCCTGAATAGTATTCAACATTTTATTAGGTAGTATACACTCTTCATTATCAGGATCAACATCCAATATCTCAACTCCCTTGTATACATCAACTATCAAACAATCCGTAATAACATTATCTACTGAATTATTAATTAAAACAGCAGTACCATCCACATGAACGATATCACATCCTTGTATAGTGTTATCATCTGAACCATCTAAAAGTTGTATACCCTCTATGACCTCGTTAATACCACAGCTATTGATTGAATTATCCACTGAATTATTAATAAATATCCCTAAACTGCTATCGTTGATGTTTGTATTTTGAATAGTAACATTATCCGAATGGTTTAATATTATACTAGCGACTTCGTTTTCCGATAAATCAGTATTGACAATATTAATATGAGAACTATTATCACAGATGATACCATATGCGTCTTCAAAAATTATACAGTCTTGTACAGTGACATAATCACCCTTGATCTGTATACCTGTTCCACCGGTTAAATTAAATCCTTTGATTTTCACATTTGAACTTGTAATGTTGAATATAGGCAATCCATACTCACATTGTATCTCAACACCACCATAAATGATTTCAGAACTACCCATACTATATCCATCCTGTATACCATAAATATCCATAGACTTGTTAACATTTAACTCAACAGCAGAATACGTACCATCCAATACAACAAGAATACCACCCTCCGGTACAGCATCTATTCCACTTTGCAAGTCGTTAAATCTTGTAATATTCCATCCATTGGAACTTTCATTAAAACTATTAGATACAATAGCATCACTG
>CAZVNH010000432.1:0-2445 GCA_964628575.1 uncultured Thermoplasmatales archaeon
TTATTGAAGTATCACTCATATTTTGTGTTGACTGGGTTGATGTTATTTGAAAAGTTGCTAATGTATCATCACCAGAATCAAGATTACCTAAACTAACTGAGGAATCACCTATTGCACTATATGAAGCTTGTACAGGGATTGATACAATTAAAGAAGAAGCAGTATTCGCACCTGTGTTTACAATGCTTAAAGTCGTAGATGAACCAGTTGATTGTGTTACAAGTATTTCAAAATCAGTTGTTCCTCCTACCTGGAAACCAACTTGAGAGGTTAATATTTGTTGTGTACCTGTACTGTCATAAAATTCGATTGTTATATCCAAAGGATAGACACCTGGTGTAGCTAATGGAGTTGCCATAACAGTTATTGGAATTTCAGTATAACTCTTACCAGGTAGTAAAGATAAAATTTGTCTATTATCTGATCCAATAGGTATAATTACCTCATTTGGATCATTCCATGAAAAGATAATGTTGCCAACATCATTATTGCCATTATTGGTGATATTAAAAATAATAGTTGTCTCTTCACCAATATTTATACAGCTTGGAGTTGCTGATACAATATCTATAGCTGTGGAATCCTCAACTTTTACAAAAGCTGTCTGTCTTGTATATCCAGCATAAGAATCTATTTCAAAAACAATCTGATATAGACCTGGAGATGCAGTAGTAGGAACATAAAATTCATATAATAACGATATTGTATCACCATTATCTAAGTCTCCGATTTCTACACGCCAATTGCCTCTAGGTTGAACGACTTCTTCATCATATGAATTAAAATCAATTTCAATATTACTAATAGTAGCCGATCCAGTATTTTTTAATTCGACTTCTAAAAAACTATTAGTACCAGGAGTAACTATAGTTGGATTTGTAACAATATTAACTACTAACTCATGTGTTATATTTGTTTCAGATGAATTAACTGAAGGTATTATACTTATTAACAAAATGAAAAATAAAAATAAATCAAACATTATCATTTTTTTCATATTATTCACTCCTTATATAGCAATTTTTCCATCAATTATATGTACGATTCGTTCTGCATAATTGGCAATCTCGTTTTCATGTGTAATTACTGCAATAGTCATCTGCTTTTCTTTATGAAGTTCCATTAAAAATTTCATAATTTCCGCCTCTGTTTTTGTATCAAGATTTCCAGTAGGCTCATCTGCAAGAATTATTTCAGGATCATTTGCCAGAGCCCTTGCAATTGCAATTCGTTGATGCTCCCCACCGGACAGCTGGGATGGCAAATGATCTGCTCTATTTTCTAAACCTACTGCTTTTAAAAGCTCAAGAGCTTTTCTCCTACGCTCTTTTTTATTTTTTTCAGTAATTATCATTGGTAGTTCTATATTTTCAAGAGCTGTAAGAGTTGGATGAAGATTAAAAAATTGAAAAATAAATCCTATCTTTTTTCCTCTTAGCCTTGCCAGATGAGAATCTTTTAGAGTCGAAATGTCTACACCGTCTAATAGTATTTTTCCGGTTGTCGGTTTATCTAATGCACCAATCATATGTAGAAGTGTTGATTTACCTGAACCACTTGGACCCATTATTGCTACAAATTCATTTTTCTTAATTTTTAAACTGACTCCTCTAAGAGCATGGGTTTCAACCCCATCCATTTGATAAATTTTTTTTATTTCTTTAAGTTCAATCACTGTTTTTTCCATACTATTATTTTATTCCACGGCTAATTTATATTTATTTTTTCCAATTCCTTCCCAAATCATTCCCAAATTAAAAATTAATTATACAAACTTCTATATTTTTTTAAAAAAAATGAGTTATGCCATATTAGATTAAGGGGAGGAGAAAAAAAAGCAATATATGACATAACTCTTATCTTTGATAATATTGAGAGAAGGTAAAAAATGATGAAGAAACACTAATCATCTTTTACTTCTCTAATGTTATTGAGATGGTATAACTATGGGATGAAAGCATTATACGAGGTGTATTACAAAGATATAAGGTCCTTTTCTTTACTAAGTGAATTCTCGTTAAAACTCTTGATAAATACAAGAGGGATGTTCGAGGACATATTCCTCTTGTATTATTTCATTGATTTCTTCCCAACTGTATCCTTGATCTCTTAATTCGTTTTCTCGGTTTAATATCTCTAGTCTTTGTTCAGTTTGTTCTATTGCATGATCAAGTCTTTCATCTAATATTCCCATTTCATCAAGTTTTGTTGACACTACTTCTCTGATTTCTTCAAATGTTGCTCCTTCTTCAGTCAAGCTATTGATTAGTGTATCTATTTCTGATTGTTGGTCTTCTGTTAGGTCATCCTCAATAAAACTATATCTAGATATATCTTCTCTGCTATGAAATGACAAATGCCATTCTTCGGTTTCATCTGCATTATCGGTTTCAGCATTTACAAGCACAGATCCAATAGTTGCCATCACAATTGCAACTATTAAGC
>CAZVNH010000433.1:0-2439 GCA_964628575.1 uncultured Thermoplasmatales archaeon
CTATAATATCACCAGTTGCCCTTGGAAACCCTGTTTTATATGCTCTTCCATAACCTTTTCTTTTTTCAATAATTATTTTTGCACCTTTTTTTTTAGCAATCTCTTGTGTTTTATCCTTTGAATCACCATCAACAATAATTATTTCTAAATCCCATTTTCTTTTTTTAAAATAATCAATATTTATAGAATCAATTGTTTTACCAACACCTTTTTCTTCATTAAGGGTAGGAAGAATTATAGATATTTTCGTAGGATATTACACCAAAAACAAGAAATAAAATTTTGTTTAAAAGATTTTATAAAATAAAAAAAGAAAAAAAAGAGTTTAGAGGGAAATTCCCTCTTTATTTTCGTCTGCGTCTAAGTAGTATGAAAGCTACACCTAATGCAGCTATTAATGTTAATAGCTCAAATCCAGGTGTTCCTTCATCTTCTTTTTTCTCTGCTTTTGCTTTATCGATATCAAAGGTAATTGAGTCTGCATCTTCAAATCCAGTTTTTGTTGCAGTAACTGTTACTGTTGTCAATGCTTTTAGTTTTGGTGCAGTAAATGTTGTAACTCCGTTAGCTTTTGATTTTGCTGTCATTGTTTCTCCATCATATGTAATTGTTACTGTTGCACCAATTACTCCTTGTCCTTCTTCGTTTGCAATAACAATTTCAAATTCTTCTCCGCCTTTTGGTGCTGTATCTGGTGGAACAATTTCTAGTTTTTGTTTGTCTATAACTGTTAGAGTTGGTGGTGTCTGATCTGCTTGATATCCCTCTGCTGTAGCAGTTATTGTATATGTTGTAGTTGCCTTTACCGCTTTTGCTGTAATTGTTGCTGTTCCATCTGTTACATCATAGGATTCACCTGCGTATATTACTTTTGGATTTCTTGCATTATCTACAAGTGTGCCATCACTTTCTCTTTTTACTGTTACAGTAAATGATTCACCTTCGCTAACTGAGGACGGGTTTAGTGTTATATCAAGTCTCCATGATGTAACTATTATTACATCATCAACTGTTCTTCCTTGTTCTCCTACATCAATTGAGATATTACCTACAGTATTTGGTAATATTGAAAATGTGGCATAACCATCAGTTCCAGATGTAGTATTTAGATTAATAACTCCTCTTCCATTAAGCTCGACAAATACACCGTCTAGTGCTTCACGCTGACCATTAGCATCTTCACGTCCACCAACATAAACATTTACCAGAGTAGATTCACTAACAGGAACATACATCGGATTGGGTTCAACATAAGGTACCCTTACTTTTACTTTTCCTGAGGCTCTTGCATATTGACCAGGGTTACCATTTTGATCATCTGGTCTGAACCAGAAGGATATATTTGCTTCAGACATACCATCAGGTAAATGATTTGCTGTGATATCATGTACTGTTACCTGCCCATTTTCTAGACCTTCATTTTCTCCAAGATCAATTGTATCATTTGCAGATTCAGATGTATTTGTCCATGTTTTATTGTAAGATGCATCTTTCCAACTCATGTTTTCTATTCTAAGTGTACCATCGATTGCTTCACCATTATAAAGTACAGTAAAGGTTGCGCTAATATTATCATCAGCCATCCAAATAAATGGATTTTTATCACAGGATACATCTACTTGATTAACTGTAAATGATGCGTTGTTATCCTCTGAATTTGCTGTATTATTATATGCATATACTGTATATGTTCCATCAGTTAAAGCATAAACATTGGATTTTTTTGCAACATAATACTTACCGTTTGGACTACTATCTCGAAGGTTATTATGAATAGATGTTTGAGACCATGAAGGAAATACAGTGTTTGTTACTTTATCTCCATTGGCATCAAATATGTTTACAAACATACTGTTTCTATCATCACTCTCTGGATATGTTGTAGTATTTACATCTCCATCATCAACTGTAACATTAATCCAGAAGTATGTATATTCATATCCAGCTAGTAAATCAGAGGTTGTAGCACTGTTTAATGCTTCAGCAGTTACTATTAACTCATTTCTTGGTTTAATCTTTAACCTTGCCCAACCATATCCTGCACCACTGTCGACATAAACCGTTACATTCCTTGGTGCCTTTGAATTTGTAAATGGACCAGCTGTTGTATGTGTCTGGTTTTCAGTTTGTTGTGTTTCATTAAATCCAATATTGAACATACCAGTACCAGATCCACCTCCTAATAATCGATCAATCCATTTTGCTTGAGCTGTAACTGGTGTTTGATCTGCAAGACCAGTGCCTTCTCCATCTTCACCCATCCATAACAGATAAACCCAAGCCGTATATTGTGGAATTGGATCAACAGTATCGTGAGCAGATGTAACCTTTACTTGAATTGTTTGATCATCCTTGATAAAGAACTCAGTATCAGATTCTATTGTGACAACTGAACCATTATTTACAAAGTCAGTACCACCAATAGTAACTATTTGAGTT
>CAZVNH010000434.1:0-2439 GCA_964628575.1 uncultured Thermoplasmatales archaeon
TTGCTACTCGAGCTGTTTACTTTATTAATGTTGATAAGTTTGCTAATGAAGAATATGATGAAGCGTTTCAATATGATTGGTTATCCAAGCGATTTAAAAGAATATTGAAAAGCCCTGAGGTTCAATATTCAGAACATTTTTTTCCTTTATCTATCATAGGAAAAAGTGGTTGGGATTTGCCTAATTGGGTTCAAGGTTATGAAAAATATTGGAATGATAAGTTAATTAAAGCAAGAGAAAATGGTAATGATGGAGAAGCTCAGGTTGCTCAAAAAAATTGTGAAAATGCAAAAGCTTTTGGAGAACATTTGAAAGGAATAACAGAAGAATATCAAATAGCGTATATTGAACTTGATAAAGATTTAGCTGTTGACAAAGTTTGTGATATTTTTACTCAAATTAATAGTAAAGGTGTTAGATTAGATGTGTTTGATTTAATGAATGCTTTGCTTAAGCCGAAAGGACTTCAACTTAAACATATGTGGCGAAAAGCTTCTAAAAATCTTGATTTCGTGGATACTACAAAAATGAATGTATACATTTTACAGGTTATGTCTATTTTGCTTCAGAATTATTGTTCTCCAAAATATCTTTATTATTTGCTTCCTGGACAGGAAAAGCAAATTAGGGAACCAGATGGTACTATTAAAAAGGAAGTTCTCTTAAAAGATATAGATGAATTTGAACATAGTTGGGATAATGCAGTCGGCACAATAGAATCTGCTATTAAATTGCTTCAGCATCCACAAGAGTATGGTGTTACTTCGTCGCGATACTTACCATATGTGTCGATATTGCCAGCTTTTGCAGCACTTCAAAGTGCGATAAAAGAAATTGATTTTGCTGATAGACTTGAAGCTCAAACAAAATTCAGGCACTGGTATTGGGCTTCTGTTTTTACAAATCAATATTCTGGATCAGTTGAATCCACAACAACTAGGGATTATCTTGATGTAAAAAAATGGTTTATAGATGATGAAAATGAACCGTCTCTTATCCAAGAGTTTAAGAAAAGATTCCGTGATATAGATCTAAAGAAAGAGACAAAACGTGGAACTTCGATTTATAATGGAATTTTTAATCTACTTGTAATAAATGGGGCTCGTGATTGGGTGAGCGGGAATATCCCACAACTTGGTGATGTTGATGATCATCACATTGTTCCTGCTTCTTGGGGTAAAACACACATTAAAAATAATTTGATAAACACAATTCTTAATCGTACTCCTCTTACTTCTGAAAGTAATCGAAACATTATCAAAGATAGATTGCCTAATGAATATCTACCAGAATTAATTAGAAGAAGTGGCGAACAGGAGGTAAAAAATATGCTTGCTTCTCATTTTATATCAGATAAAGCACTTGAGATACTACTGCGAAATCCGTTTAATGAAAAGGATTATGAAGAATTTATATTAGAAAGACAAAAAACAATTCAGGATGCTATTGAAAATCTATTAATTAAAGAACGTCTAGATCTTCCGCCTAAATTACGTGAAATGGATGAAGAAATTGAAATAATTGAACTAGAACTGCGTAAAACCATTGTTGACGTTTGTGAAGGCGATATCACATTAATTCCTCAACATATCAAACAAAATGTAGATGAAAGAATAGATAGGGCAGCACAAAAGAATGCAGCTTTTGATGTTAGTAGATACAAGAAATTTGATAATATTCTGGAATTCTTTGATTTAAGAGAAATACAAGATTTAATTGTATCAAAATCTTTGTGGGATAGATTTCAAGATATATTTTCAAATAAAGAAGTTCTAATTCAAAAATTTAATCAACTTGCTGAGCTAAGGAATGGCATCAGGCATAGCCGTTCTGTAGATGAGATTGTTCAGAAAGAAGGTGAAGCATCAATTCTTTGGTTTAATAAAGTACTAAAAAAGACATAGAACAAAAAATCAAAATTTCAAATCAAATAAGTAATAAACATAACACTTTAAACAACTCTTAAGGATATAAAATATGAAGTTTACCATATTTGAAATAAAGAGGAATCTATTGTGACTTATATTTCATTAAAAGGGATAAGAGAATCTAAGACTGTTAAATCTGAGGAATATAAGAAGAAAGTAATTGAATTCATGGAATCTAGAGGCTATGTAAAAATACATGATTCTGGAAGAGAATCTGTCTTACCTGATATAATTTTAAAAATACCTTTAGTAGAGGGTGATAAAGAAACTTGGGTGGAGATAAAATATTCTGAGCTCTCGTTAAGTGATAAACAATTTTTGAATGAGTTAGGGAGATTTTTCAATGGCTATATGTTGAGAGATGAATTGAAAAGATTCAATTTCTATATTTTTGCAAAAAAATTTGTTAACCAACAAAAATGGAGAAATATTTTCGAGGAGACAAAATGTTATGACAAAGATGTTAAGAATTTAATGGAGAAAATTTCTCAAAACTTACAAGGTGATGATT
>CAZVNH010000435.1:0-2436 GCA_964628575.1 uncultured Thermoplasmatales archaeon
TTTTGGAAATGCAACTCTTACAATGGGTTATTTTTTATTACTTACAATATTTCCAGATCCTTCTGTTGTATTACCGTTTTCACAGGTTGCAATTCTTTATCTACTGATCATTGAATCTGTTACAGAAAAAAACATACCAACACTTCCGGAGATTCAATCATCAGTCATAATTACTTTTGGAGCAATTCTAGGATCTATAAGCCTTACTGGAACATTAACAATAGAGGCACTATTAATAGTATTTTTAGTAATAAATCCTGGATGGGTTCTAATAACTTTATATCAAAGAAAATTAAAAATGTTGAAATTTAAAAATAAAAGAAATGATTCTCTAAATATTAGGTTATGGAATGTAATATTTGCATGTATTATTTCAATAATAATGGTTCTAATCTATGATATATTTACTGGTTCAGGATATTTAGGGGCAGCAATTGGTGCTTCAATAAAATACTATGAGTGGATCATTCTTACAATGGTTTTAACATTTTTTTCATATGTGTTTTATATAAGAGCATTAGGATTAGGGAAAGCAAGTGTAACTCAGGCAGTAAAAGCATCAACTATTGTTTTTACGATTCCTCTTACATTGATAATTGCCAATATGGGTATTATTGATGGATTTTCAACTGATCCTATCATGCTTATCATAAAAATGATAGGAGTAATTCTAATATTATTTGGAATAGTATCATTTGCACTAACGCTTGTTAAAGCATATGTTTTTATTAATATTAAACCTGGATATGATATTGAAAAAACAATGCAAAAAATCTGGAATATTCGAGGTGTAAGTAGAGTTTCAGCAACATCAGGTCCATATGACCTTGTAGCAAAAATACATATAAGGACACTGGTGAAAGGATATGAAAAAATAATAAAAAAGATACAAGAAATCGATGGAATTCAAAGCTATAAATGGCAGTCAGTTCTCAGAGAATGGGAAGATATTTAATTTTTCTTGACGTTTATCGTATACTATATAAGAAAATAATAAAAACCTTTTTTATATCTATTATTTTTAAAAAAATTAACAGGAGATATTTATATGAAAAAATTAGTAATTATTTTAGGTGTTTGTTTTTTATTTGCAAGTCTCCCTGTGGCTTCTGGATTGGCTATATCAAGTTTTAAAGATATAAAACCTTTAGTTAAAGACAATAACTCTGTTGGTTTATCTGATAATAATCCTCCAGATTGGGCAACACATGGTTTTGTAGGTGTTTTAGGTATTACAGATAATATAGGTAAGCCACAAGAACCAGTTAGTATAATTGCTGGATATTGCCAGGAGGAATTTAAAGGGAAAGTAGCTGGTATCATTGCAATAAGAGAAGGAGAAGAGAATATTATAGAAGGATATTTTGCAGGACAGATAAATGGGCCTTTCATGTTTGGCATTCTAGGAAATACAACAACTGAAAAGAATACCTTTATCGTAGGTCTTGGGTTTAGAAATGAAACTCATTTTTATTTCAGAATTATGGCTTTAGTAGGACCAACGTTGTATATAGCGGGTAAATATATGCCACTTAATTCAAATACTGATACAGACTTATTAAAACTGGTTAAAAACTATATAAAATAAACAAATTCTTTATCAATAAAAAACCATTAAATAACACCTTTTCATTTCAAATCTATCCAATATGTGCGGTATAGTTGGAATAATTGGAAATAAACCAGTTTCTAGACTTATTTATCATAGTTTATTTTCTGTTCAACATAGAGGCCAATCTTCAGCAGGTATGCTAATTTATGATAAAAATATCCATGTAACCAAAGATGCTGGCCTTGTTAGAGAAGTTTTTAATGAGGAAAAAAAGATAGATATACCTGGAGAAATAGGAATTGGACATACCCGTTATTCAACAGCTGGAATGGATGATATAGAATCACTTAAAAAAAATGCTCAACCAGAATATCTTGTAAATCCATTTTTAGCAGCAGTTCATAATGGAAATATCTTCAATACTACAGAAATAAATAAACTTACAAAAAGAAATCCTCGAACTGATTGTGACATACAGCATTTATTATTACCAATGGCAGATCAACTGTATAAAAAGGATTTAAACATTGATTTAATTTTTAATGCATGTAAAAATGTTATAAAAATAATAAAAGGAAGTTACTCAGCATTATATCTTGCAGACTCTGGAGAATATCCATATCTTTTTGCAATAACAGATCCTTATAAAATACGACCACTTGTTCTTGGGCAGTCTAATGGTACATACTGTTTAACATCTGAAACACGTGTTTTTAAAAAAATTAATTTTGAGTATATAAGAGATATACCTGGAGGGTCTGTAGTAATAATAGATCAAAAGGGTAATATCTATGAGAAACAATTAATTAAAAAACAAGAAAAACCATGTATGTTTGAATTTGTTTATTTTGCCAAACCAGATTCAAGAATAAACCAGAGATCAG
>CAZVNH010000436.1:0-2435 GCA_964628575.1 uncultured Thermoplasmatales archaeon
CCAATACTATGAGCAGTTCCTTCAATTCCTAGAGTAATCATAATAATTGTCTGTAAAATAAAATCATTATAAAATAAATTTGGTAGTTTTCAAATAATTATTTACTCTTCTATAACATATTCATCATAGAAATAAATTATTTCTAATTTAATTAAAACAAAAACAATAACCACTACAAGAAATAATATACCTGTAATAACCTGTAGCCATGGAAATTCATCAATTTTTTTAAAGGAACCATCATAAATATGATCTTTTTCACCATCAAAGTCAATATCAATATACATTTTTCCATTTTCATATAATATCTTTGATTTTTGACCTGTTTGTAGATTATAGAAAATATCGCTTTTTCCATCTTCATTAGTATCAACAAAACAATACTTGTTATCTTCAATTATAATTATATCATTGTTATTCTGTGGATTTGAACCAATGTTTTTTTCTATTTCATCAGATAAAACATCATTATCATCATTTAGATCACCAATATAATTTCCATCTTGAGAGTCAAAATCAGGTATTCCATCGTTATCAGTGTCAATTGGATAATCATCTGGATCATTTGGATCGGTTTCATATGATTGTTCTATACTATTAATCCAACCATCATTATCTAAATCAGATGGAATTTCTATTGTTATAAATAGTGGTTTTGACCATGAAGATTCTAATAGATATTCATTTTTATGTTTTATTTTAACTTCATACTCACCATAAGAACTCCAGCTATGAGATTTAACAATATATGTATCATTTTTTCCTACCTTTATCCAATCACTAAAGGTTCCATCTCCCCAATCAAACATATAATACGAATCTGTATCTATTGTATAGATAATATATTGATAACCTGTGTTTTTATCACCATTTGATGCACCTGAAGGAGGTGCAGGTGTAAAATAACTTGGATGAGCAAGGATCGGTATTGAACTTATATAAATCATAATAATAATTGAAAAAAATAACATAGAATATAATGAGAAAGAAAAAAATTTATTTCTATTTTTTTTTAAATATGTTCGCATATTATGCATCCCATTCTAATTAAATTTATATCTAAAGCCAATTAATTTATAACTTTATTAGCGCATCCAATATTACAAAAGAAAAATCAATATTAATCTATTTAAAACTTTGTTTTTTTGTTTAGAAAATTATTTTTTTATTCCAATTTCAGCATCGAGTTCATCGATCTTCCATTTTTTAACTATTTTACCAGAGGGTTTACCATTAAAAGATATTTTTTGAGAACGTGTCTCTTCCTTTATATAGTCAATCCAATTTTTTAGACTTTCTTGTTTTGATGTATCAACCTTAATTTCAGTATTAATTCTGTCTTCAACATCTAGATCTAATTCCTTTCTCATTGATTGTATTCTTCTTACTATTTCTCTTGCAAATCCCTCAGCTTCAAGCTCTGGTGTTAATTGTGTTTCAAGAAAGAGAATGGCATCATTAGTTTGTGTTTTGGCAAAATGCTCTTTTTCAGATTCTATCTGTTGAAAATCATCTATTGTTAATACAATTTTTTCTTTATTTAGATTAATAATGAGTTTTTTATTCTTGGTTAATTCTTGCTCTATTTGTTTTTTATCTAATTTTTCCAATTGCTCAATTACAGGTTTTGCTTTTTCTTTTAATCTTTTTCCAATATTTGCTTTGTTAGGTTTAAATGATTTTATCATAAATTTTGATGTATCTCTTTCAAAATTTATTTTTTTAACATTGATTTCTTCGTTTAATAAATCAAGTAAATCTCTAATTGATTCTTCGATTTTTTTATCACAAATTAATGTTGCACTTTGTAATGGGTATCTTACTTTTATTCCAATTTTAGATCGCAATGCTCTACCTGCTTCAACAAGTTCTCTTATTCTATCCATTCCCATTTCTAGGTTTGTATTTATTAAATTTTTATCAGATTTAATATAGTTACATAGATGTATGCTATCTGGCATATCACTTGTTTTAATGTTCTGATAGATATCTTCTGTGATAAATGGAATAAATGGCGCTAATATCTTTGAAATTCCAAGGAAAATATCATACATCGTTGAATATCCTGATAATTTATCGTCTGTTTTTTCTTCAACCCAGAGTCTTTTTCTTGATCGTCTTAGATACCAGTTACTAAAATCTTCAATTATAAAATTTTCAATTTCTCTTGCCGCTTTATGGATTTCAAAGATTTTAAAATGTTTTTGTACCTGTTTTACTGTATTATTAAATCTACTAACTATCCATTTATCAATTAGCTGTCTTTTTTCAATAGGTATCTTATCTTTTTTTGAATCAAACTTGTCAAGTGCAGCATAGGTTGTAAAAAAGTTGTATGAATTCCAATAAGTTAAAATGAATTTACCAAGTGTGTCTTTTACAGCTTGCTCAAAGAACCTTGTAGACATCCATGGAGCATTTGCAGAATATAGATA
>CAZVNH010000437.1:0-2433 GCA_964628575.1 uncultured Thermoplasmatales archaeon
TATAAAATCTAAAATCTATGAGGGAATATATTTTTCCCTCAAAACTCTCTTTTTTTTATAAATTTTAACAAAAAATATTTTATTGAACATTACAAATATAAATTTAATAATATTTTATATTTTTTTAGAAATATTTTCAATCATAAAATTAAAAAGGATACAAAATAACAAATAATGATTATAAAATAATTATAGTATTAAAAAAAAATTATAAATTATTTTTAAACAAAATCCTTATTAGTAAGATAATTGATTTGAAAATACTATATTTCATAAATTTGTGGGGGAATATTAATATGAAAATTAAACGAAAAAATAAAATTTTTAAAAAAGAAGCAGTTAATTTCAGTAAAGCGATAATAATCACGTTATTTTTAGTGACATCGGTTTTTATTTTAGGTATTACTTCGAGTAATGCATCTAGTAACTCTCTTCCACCAAAGAAAATATGGGGTTATGTTACTTATTGTAGTGGTGGTGTTACAGTTGGTGCATCAGTTATAGTAAGTGCTTCAGGATTTCCTGATGAAACAGATACTACAGATAGTAGTGGTGCATATCAGGTTGATATTGGACCTGATACTGGTACCGAGTGGCCTGATGGCACTTCTTTTACTGTGACTGTAACTAAGGATGGTTGGTCTGGTAGTAATACTGGTACGGTTTCAGGAACTATAACACAGGTTGATGTTACTCTTAATCCACCAACACTTGTTGTTGATGCAGATGCAAATCCGACAACAATTGTTGCTGGTGAAACAGTTAGTTTCACTGGTTCTGCAACAGGTGGTGCGACACCTTATACTTGGCATTGGAATTTTGGTGGTGATGGTACTAGTACTGATCAGAATCCATCACATACTTTTAATTCTCAAGGAACATATAACTGTGTTTTGACAGTTACTGATGCCTGTAGTAATACAGATACAGATACTGTAGTTATAACAGTTAATCCTGCTCTTTCTTGTGATGCAAATGGTCCATATTCAGGGACTATATGTTCTGCTGTACAGTTTTCTGGAACTGCAATTGGTGGTCATCCACCTTACTCATGGGATTGGGACTTTGGTGATGGTTCAGCACATTCGAGTCAGCAAAACCCATCATATCAATATGCTGATGATGGCTCATATACTGCGATATTAACAGTAACAGATAACGATTTAGATACAGCAGTTGACACTGCACCTGTTACTATTTCAACACCAGTACTTGTTGCGGATGCTGGTGGGCCATATAGTGGTACGATATGTAATCCTGTTTCTTTTTCAGGAGGTGCTACTGGTGGTTGTCCACCATATACATATGATTGGACTTTTGGTGATAGCGGAACAGGCACTGGTCAGAATCCTACTCATCAATATACAAGTGATGGAAGTTATACAGCAACTGTAACTGTAACCGATGATAAAGGAGCTACAGATTCGGATACTGCATCTGTTACAATATCAACCACAGCACTTGTTGCTGATGCAAAAGGTCCGTATAATGGATGTACAGGCGATTCAATTGAGTTTGAAGGTAGCGCCAGTGGAGGTTGTCCGCCTTATAGTTATAGTTGGACTTTTGGTGATGGTGGAGGATCTAATCAACAGAATCCATCGCATACCTATAATAGTCCTGGAGAGTACACTGTTACCATAACTGTTACAGATGATGCAAGTAATACAGATGTTGATACTACAACAGCAACGGTTAATGATTGTGAACTAGATGTTGATGCAGATGGTCCATACTATGGAGAAGTAGGTGTACCTATACAGTTTTCTGGTTCTGCCAGTGGTGGCGATCCACCATATTATTATCAATGGAGTTTTGGTGATGGAACGATAAGTGAAGAAGAAGATCCTACACATGTTTATTCTGAACCTAGTCCATCAGGGGGCTATAAAGTTATTTTATATGTACTTGATTCAAAGGGTACTAATGGACAAGATCAAACCCGTGCATATGTTGATCCTGGTGAGGATCCAATAGCTAACGCTGGTGGACCATATGAAGGCATTGTTAATGAGATGATAATTTTTACTGGCAGTGCATCTGGTGGTACAGAACCTTATGAATTCATGTGGGATCTTGATAACGATGGTGAGTATGATGATGCCACTGGTTCACAGACTGAATATTCTTGGGATACTGTTGGTGAATATACAATTTCGTTGAAGGTAATTGATGATAATAATAAGGAAGATACTGATGATGCAGCAGTTACAGTTAATGGGCCTAATAGTCCACCTGATAAACCAACTATGCCTAAATATAATAATCAAGGTAGAACTCCTATAGTTGGACTTATGGTAGATTTATGTACAAGTACTAATGATCCAGATGGCGATCAAGTGTTTTACTTCTGGGATTTTGGAGATGGAACAGATTCTGGATGGCTAGGACCATTTGATAGTGGTGAACAGCATTGTACAACACATGAATTTA
>CAZVNH010000438.1:0-2422 GCA_964628575.1 uncultured Thermoplasmatales archaeon
CATATGACCATTCAGTATCTATACTCGTTACAGAAATTGATTGTCCAGGGTATGTAATTAGATAATTATCGATTTTATAAGCTCCACTTTTTATTATAATATTAAACTGGCTTTTTTGTGTTTTATCTGTTAATGAATTCAAAGATAATAATTTTCTTGATTCATCATTATTAGCTTTCGTAATTGATATTATATCACCGTTTTCATTAAACATTTGTATTTCAATATTTGAATCAGTTTGAAAATGTAACAATAAACCTAATTGATTTCCATCATAGGTAAATTCGCTATTATAATAATAAAATTCTGCATTAGGATTTCCTGAAGTAAATAGATTAGAATGCTCTGGTGAAGTCATTAATGCATGAGTCCCTGCGAATATTCCAACGAGAACAATTATAGATATTATTGAAGCTATTATTTTTAGGTTTTTTTTCTCTTCAGGTGGATTTAGAGGTGTTAAAATTCTTATATTTTTATTTAACCGTTTATTTGTAAGATCTGAGCCACACTTTTCACATTTTATATGATTTAAATTTGTTCTTGCACCGCATATAGGACATCTTACTGGTTTTATTATATCATCGTTTTCCTTTTTTACTAGCTCTTTACCACAGTATTCACAATTTTCAGAATCTACTTTTATATAATGTTTACATACAGGACATCTTCTATATTTTTGTTTTCTTAGGTTTTCTTCAGAGATTAACCGTCTATAACATTTTTGACATAAAAACATAGATTTATGATTTGAATCAGGAAGTGTATATAGTTTAATTTCCTTAAAGTCTCCTACTCTTCCACATCTTTTACAGCTAACCATATTAGCCGTTTTTAACTCCCCCTTTAACTAATATATGAAATATATTACATTTCGTTTTTAGATTTTGAAATATTTTCATAATATAAATAAGACAAAGAATATTGTTGAAGCAGTGGTTAAAACTATTGCATGAATTAATCCGTATTTTACTTTACCATCTACTAGTTCTCCAATAATAACTCCAGATCCTATTGAATTAAATAATACAACGTGAAAGAATCTTCTTTTTAATGATAAAATCCCCATTCTAGTTGAAGTTGTAGTTCCTTCAAAATCTTCTGGATTTGAAACACCTAATAATGATAAATCCATACCTTGTAGAGATGGAAATATTGATAATAATTGATAGAGAATAATGATTAATACTCCAAAAGCAATATATATTGTTGTCACTTGCATCATCAGCTGTCTTCTTCTATCCATATTTACTTTTATAAAATCATCCATATCTTTTGCAGCTCTATGTATAACTGTTGATGTTTCACCGCCAATATTTGATGCTTCTCCGATAAGTGATGCATATCTTTTTACAAGATCGCTATCTATTGGTTTAACAAGAGTCTTCATCACTTCATCAAATGGGCGTCCCATCCTAACTGCATCTGCTGCTCTTCTAAGTTGATCTTGCAATATACTAGTATCTGTTGTTGCAAGCTCTATAATTGCTTTTGCTGGATCTAATCCACCTCTCATTGCATCAGCTATTTCAAAAAGAAGTTGTGAAAAAGCTCTTTCATAATTTAGAAGCTTTCTTTTTTCAATAATAGTTTCTATTGTATATGGAATTATTGCAATGAAAAAGCCAATAATAAAAACATACTCGTACGAAAAAGGTGATAACTCCTTTGCACTACTAACATATAAAAATCCTAGTATTATAAAAAAAAATGCAATTCCTATTGGTAAATATAATAAAAAATATTCTTTATGAACAGGATGTTGAGCAAAATATTTTCTAAAAGTAAATTTCTTTGTTCTCTTTAAATAAAAAATATATATTCCAAGGATTAGGAAAAATAGCATTGTGCCAATCAATATATAAATGATGATTCCAAATACATCGATTCCATTGGTATCTTCTTCAATTACTATTGTTGTATCAACCTTAAAAGTCCATTCGATTTCATTTGATTGACCACTTGCATCTGTAACACTAACTTTTACTGTATGGTTTCCATCTCTTAATCTTAAAACAGATGGTGTATAGGCTACATAATCTTCTCTAATTGTTGTTTCATCCCAGTCTGAAACATCTTTATTATCAACAACAATTTTAACCTTTGATAAATCAATTTGAAAAAGTGATTTGAATTCTGCTTTTATCTCAGGAGTTGTGTACGGTATTGATTGGTTTGCAGGTGGATAAATAATTTTTATTTCTGGATATTGGTCATCTTGGGCAGTGCTTCCTGGAATAAAAATTGAAATGATTATTAAAATAATAATTATTAATCCCAATCTTTTTTTCATATTTTTACTCATTTAATTAATGATTTTGGCAATTCAATAAATATTATTTTTAGTTTTAAGATTTTAATCTAATAATTGTTTGATTTTTCATTAGAAAAAGAAAGCAGATAATCACCGTATCCAACTAAA
>CAZVNH010000439.1:0-2418 GCA_964628575.1 uncultured Thermoplasmatales archaeon
ATATAAAAGAACCAGAGCCGCAATGGTGGGCAGATATCAAACAAAATGTCTGTTTCTTTGGTGATCCAGCTCTTCGACCCTATGTACCAAGTACAGAATTTAGTTCAAATAACAACTGGGATCGAGAAGATACACTTCCACTATTGTATTCTGAAAAAATGATTGTTAATGGTCATACACCATTTGGTGCAACAAATTATCCAAATGCAATTGAACCAAAAACATGGTTTGAAGAGCATATGTTTATATTGATATTAATTACAATAATTGTTGTACTATCAATTGCAACAGCCTTTATTGGACGGAAAAAATAAAAAAAAACTACAAATTTAATTTTTTTTCATTTTGACAGAATAACAGATTAATTTTAAATAGAATATTTTAAAAAATATATTCCATAAAATCAATGGTGGAATTTATGAATTATAAATTAAAAAAAGAAAGTCAAAAGAAATATATAAAATATCTTAAGAAAAGATATGGTGAAAAAAGAGCTGAAAAATTCTTATCAAACTAAAACCCTTTTTTTATATCTCATTCCTGATATCATATTTCCTGCAGAGGTTTTTTATTTTCTGATTTATTTTATCAATATACTCGTTGTTTGGCTTGTAGCTATCTAAAAAAAGTTTTTCATATCTAGGAATCAATTCTTTATCAAAGTTATTTAATGAATCTAGGAAATATTTTTTTTGATCACCTTTTAATTCCAAGTTTTTTGAGAGAATATAGTCTGCATAGTGTTTCTGTGCTTGATAGATAATATCATCAAGTTCATCTTCTACTAAATAAGGTAAAATAGGTATTATTGCAACTCCGATTTTGATATTATTATTGGCAATCTTTTTCATAGTTTTCAATCTATCAAAAGTAGTTATAACATTTTTTTCAAAAAAATTAGATACATCTTTTTTTAATGATAGAATACTAAAAGTAATCATACTATTATCAATTGATTTAATAAGATCAATATCTCTAAGAACCAGATCTGATTTTGTTAGAATATGACAAGGAAAACCATTTTCTTTGATTATTTTTAATATTTTTCTTGTTAATTGATATTTTTCTTCAATTTTTTGATAAGCATCATGAACTGAGCCAACAATAATTGTTCCTTTTGTTAGATTTTTCAATTCTTTATCTAATATCTCTGGTGCATTTGATTTTATATAGATTGTTTTTTCAAAAGATGAATCACAATATATACAACCAAATTCACAGTTTTGATAAGGATCAATAGTATAGTTTCCTTTGAATAAATCATCTTTCCTTGTAATCTTTTTTATCAATGAATCTATCTTGATTTGTCTATATTTCATATAATATTCCCTATAAATCTTAATTGTATTATAATTTTAAAAGATTTAGATTTTTGTATAGATTAAATATCAATTTTATATTTAATTCATAAAAAGTATATATTCTATAGTTATTCTTATAATTCAGATATTATTTTATAAAGACATGACTTTTTTTAATAATGTTAATAATTTACTAATAAAATTTATAAACTAATCTTTTGATTTTAGATTATGAAAACATATGTAGAGGTTTTAGTTAGTGCAGATGGAGAAAAAGCATCAGTAATTTCAGAAAAATTATTACAGATGGGACTAAAATCTTCATTTGGTGAACATGATTTTGAATATAATTGGAAAAATGAAATGGTTCTACCTGAAATATTAAAATTTATTGACCAAGTCCAATTAAAACTTCGAGGAACTGGTGCAATATTAAAATTTACTACCATTCGTTGATTTTAGATTTAAACATATTGTTATAAACTGAATCTTTTTCAAAGGTTTAAAACAAATAATAATAGAAAAATATTATTCTTTTTATATATTTTATGGAAAAATATTTGTACTAGAAAAAATAAATATTATACTGAGGAGTCTATATCGGAAGTTTAGAATGAAATTTCGACTTACTATTTTTCGTCCTTTCCTTCCTCCCCAAAACAATTAGACTCCTCAAATATTAAATTTATAGATAAAAAATCTCAAATAATATAGATAAATTTTCTATTTATAAATTATATAATTATTTTAATATCTAAAAAATAATTTTTTAACATAAAATTTAATAAAAGAAAAAAGATATAAAATAATTTGTGGAGGTATGAAAAAATGAAAATAAAAATTCTTGGAATATTAATTTGTATGCTATTGATTACTAGTACAACATCTCTTGCATTAAAAATATCTATTCAAGATCAACCAAAAATGAAACATCATTTTCTTGATACAACAACTCTTCCATTACCATCATCATGGGGATGGATGAGGATCTTTGGAGGACCAGATTATTCAGAATGGGGCCATTCTGTTCATCAGACAAGTGATGGAGGATACATCATAGCAGGAGAAAAAAGAGATTTTTCTGGTGCTGGTGATTCAGATGTTTGGTTGATTAAAA
>CAZVNH010000440.1:0-2399 GCA_964628575.1 uncultured Thermoplasmatales archaeon
ACGATAGATTATATAAGATTTCTCAGCACCCAATCTAAGGGATGTACGCGCACAATCCATTGCAACATTTCCTGCGCCAAAAGTAGCAACAACCTTACCGATTTTTATTGGAGTATCATAATCAGGGAATAGATATGCTTTCATCATATTTATACGAGTCAAGAACTCATTTGCAGAATAGACGCCATCAAGATTTTCTCCAGGTATACGAAGCCAGCGAGGAAGACCTGCGCCAGTTCCTATAAAAATTGCATCATAATCATCTTTTAGTTCATCAACAGATATTGTTTTTCCAACTACTACATCATAGTTAATCTCAACGCCGAGCTTGCTAATATAATCAACCTCTGCTTTTACAATCTCTTTTGGTAGACGAAACTCAGGAATACCATACATTAGAACACCGCCAGGGTCATGAAGTGCTTCAAAAACTGTGACTTTATGACCCATTTTAGCTAGATCACCTGCGCATGTTAATCCTGCAGGACCAGAGCCGACAACAGCTACCGTTTTACCTGTAGATTTAGCAATTTTTGGAACTTTTACTCCTTTTTTACGTTCATAATCAGCAAGAAAACGCTCAAGACGTCCGATTCCAACAGGTTCTCCAATTTTTAAAAGAGTGCATTTTCCTTCACATTGATTTTCATAAGGACATACTCTTCCGCAGACAGCAGGAAGACTTGTTTTTGATTTTAAAACTTCTACTGCTTTATCAAAATCTCCCTCGGCAACATGTTTAATAAAATCAGGTATATCAATTTCAACAGGACAACCAGATACACATGGTCTATTTTTGCATTGAAGACAACGTTTTGCTTCTTCAATTGCAGTTTTTTCATCGTATCCATAAGGTACCTCATTGAAGTTTTTAATACGCTTTTTTGGGTCTTGCTCAGGCATTGGATGTTTTTCTTTTTTAACAGCCATTTTAAATCTCAACTCCCGCACATTTACAAGCTTCATCTTCTTCACATGTAAAACGCCTGTTACGAAGCATTAGATTATCATAATCAACTAAATGACCATCAAACTCAGGTCCATCAACGCACGCAAACTTTGTCTCACCTCCAACAGATACCCGACATCCGCCGCACATGCCTGTTCCATCGACCATAATTGGATTAAGACTAACAATTGTTTTTATATCATATTTTTTCGTTACACTCGCGACTACTTTCATCATGATAACTGGGCCAATTGCCCATACAATATCGATTTTTTTTCCATCGTCTATTAGTTTTTGTAAAACATTACTTACAAAACCTTTTGTTCCTTTTGATCCATCATCTGTACAGATATGAAGCTCATCACTCCATTCTTTAATTTCTTTTTCAAGCATCAATAGTTTTTCATTTCGAGCACCTAATATACTTATAACAAAATTCCCTGCTTGTTTAAGTGCTCTAATAATTGGATAGAGTGGTGCTATTCCAACACCTCCTCCGATCATGACAACTGTTCCATATTTTTCAATTTCAGATGCAACTCCTAGAGGTCCTGCAAAATTTAAAAGTTTATCACCAGCTTTCATTGCTCCTAATTGTTTTGTTGTTTTACCTACCTCCATAAAAATCACAGTTATGGTTCCTTTATCCCGATCATAATCTGCAATTGTAAGAGGAATGCGTTCTCCTTGTTCATCAATACGTAAAATAATAAATTGTCCAGGAAGTGCTTTTTTTGCAACAAGTGGTGCTTTAATCTTCATTAATTTAACAGTCTCGGATAGTACTTTTTTCTCTAGAATTTCATACATGGATTACACTCCTTTGTAAGTATCTTCTGTAATTACCTGTATTTAGGAGGGTTTTTAATAGTTTATGACATCATAAAAAACTTTATTTTATATAAAAAGAAAAAAGTATTATTAACTTTTTAGGAATTTTTTATTTAAAGTCTATAAGGATAACTTGAGTCTTCACTAGTTGTAATAGTGTATCTACAGCCTAAACCTTTGAGAGCATTATCAATTTTGGATATAAGACTTCTTAATTGTTTTTCATCTGGTTTTTTTTCCCAATGAAAAACAAAATCAAAATCTCCCATCAAGGTTTCCCCAGAGGGAATCATACTATGAGATAATCCTCCCTCTGATATTGCTGGTAATTCTTTTGCTAATTTTCGTAATTCTGATATCGCTTTATCAATAGGTGGTCCATATATCTTTATTTTACTTTCCATATTCCAACCTCATCTACAAATTTAGCCAAGTATTTTGGCAACCTCTTTTTTATCTACATCCATAATATATTGTATTCCACTAATTTCCGCTGTCTCTCTTGTAAGTGCCGCAATGTCATCCCGGGCAATATGTTCGAGCGAGAACTTTCTTGCACCAGTCATTAATTGTCGTAAACCCTGAGCAAGTCTTTGTGAATAAGTATAAACACCCAATG
>CAZVNH010000441.1:0-2397 GCA_964628575.1 uncultured Thermoplasmatales archaeon
CAATAGTTCATTATATTATGATTAAACAGTTTAGAAAATTTGTAGGTTATAAAATACTTGAATACTTCCTATTAAATCCAACAAAAAAACCATATTTAAAAGAACTTGCACAGATAATAAAAATAAGTCCAGCAAGTGTAAAAACTTATTGTGATATCTTTGAAAAGGATGAGCTAATAAAAAAAGAAAAAAAAGGTAATCTTCACATTTTTTCATTAAATAATGACAATTTTAGAGTTAAAGAAATGAAAAGAGCATTTTATATTAACCTATTAGCTGAATTAGAAATACAAAAAATATCAACAAATTGTGCATCTATAGCGATTTATGGAAGCTATGCATCAGGAAATTATGATGAAATAAGTGATATTGATATACTAATAATCGGTAATGAAAAACAAATAAAAAGAGAACTTATAGTAAAAATAATGAACAAATTAGACAAAGAAATCCAACTTAATGTCATACCAATAGTAAAATGGGAAAAAATGAAAAAAGATAATGATCCATTTGTAAAAAGCGTGATTAGAAACCATGTTCTAATTAAAGGAGTTGAACTATGAATTTCAAAGATTGTATTGCTAAGGGTCTTATTAGAAAAGAGAAAACTGCACATGAAAGAGTAAGTAAATCGATAGAAATTGCTGAAAGATTTTTTAATTCTTCTAAAAAGAACCTGGAAATTGAAGAACTTGAGATGGCAGAGATTGCCTCTTATAATTCAATATTTCACTCTGCAAGATCTTTACTTTTTAAAAAAGGATATACTGAAAGAAGTCATATATGTGTGATTTTAGCCTTAAAAGAATTATATAAAGATAACCATGAACTAATTGATCTGTTAAACACATTTGATAAAATAAGAATCTCAAGACATAATATTCAATATGGCGGAATATTAGTTGATTTAGAAGAAGCTGAATTCGTATTTGATTTTTCAAAACAATTTTTAGAAAAAACAAAAAAGATACTTAAAGATTAAAATGAAAGAAAAGTTAAGTAGAGAAAAAAAATAATGATTTACATTATTTAAATAAAAAAATAAAAGAATTGTAGCATTTGTGGATAGTTGCTAAGAAGCCTAAATATAAATGGTTTAACTATTCTTGTTTCTGGAGTAACAAGACTGAATTCAATTATTTCAAAATCATTAATGTCGTCTTTGTTTACGATTTTTATATGACCTGTAAAGGTTTTTTCTTGTTCATCTGGTGCAACTACTGAAACCTCAACTGTTACTTTTCCCATCTCAGGAGTTAAAAATGCTCCTTCATATGGAGTAATTACCCATGAACCCCATTCTGGTTTTTCCGTTATTTCCCAGTTTAAATCTGATTCAGGATCTCCTATGTTTTCAACAGTGAAACTTCCTGTTTGTGTTGATCCTGGTTTAACACCTGACCATCCTAGGTTTCCTTCACATTTTAAATCTGGGATTTTTTCATCGGGTTCCTCATCATTGTTTTTTACATAAACTCCGATTGAGTGACACCCTGAATAGTGATGACCATCAAAACTAATTGCTCTTATTACGTATCTTCCATCTTCTTCTTGCGTGGTATCCCATGAAAATTCCCAGTTATCAGTTCCTTCAGCTAGCTCCCAGTCATGTCCTGTAATCTGTACATATACCTTTTTAATATATCCAGAGATATGACTTGCTATTCCAGCGATATTTACTATTCCTTTCAATTCATCTTCTCGTTGAGGATAAGTAATTAGAACTCTAGGAAGGATGATATCATCCTCATCATCATCTTCATCTTCATCTTCATCTTCTTCTAATATTTTTAGATTTGGATCACCAACAAAAACTACACAATCCGCAATAGTTGGATATTCAGTATTTGCCATGTTGAATGATTCTTGTATTGTGAATCCTGAGTCCATAGCATAAAACATGTAATCCTGCCAAGGTAATGCTACATCCCAACCAGGGCATTCTTCCATATGATCATAACCAATAGTTACTGTCTCTATGGTTTGTCCTTTTCTAAATTCATAGGAAAAAGTTCCAGGACCTGTTGTTGTCATACCATGACAACTCCCAATAAAAGCAAAACGCATAGGATCTCTATTTGCCATATCAGCTGCTGTCATAGAAGATGTATAATAGCTTCCATATGTATTAGCTTGAAAATAGGTTTCTGCTCCATGAGCAAGTTCATAAAAAAGCATGTAATCTGGATCACTAACATATGATGAAATAGTAGCAGGAGATGGCAGAGAAATACTTGTAGATGTATCACACCAACTTGAATACCAGCTTTCAGCATTTGTTCTGAAATCAATCCAGGGATCAGGCCAGCTAGTTTCATGAAAACCAGACATTGAAAAACCATTGAATGGAGTAGGAATACCATTACCGATAATATGGCCATCTAAATCATACAAAAC
>CAZVNH010000442.1:0-2375 GCA_964628575.1 uncultured Thermoplasmatales archaeon
CTGTATTGCATTAAAATCTGTGACAGTTAGTGTATTGTCGTATTCTGTAAATATACTTTTTAATTCGTCAATCTTCACATCTAAAATCGGTATTGAACGTTCCCAGTCTAAGTCCAACATTCAATCAACTCCAATCTGCATAGTATATAAATAATCAGTACTGCACAACATAATACTATTCTGCACTATCTTTTTTTTGCAAAGTTATATACATTTATACCACATACTAAAACGCCTATATCCTCCACCCAATATCAACCCTTACCTTCTTCTTACCATAAGCGCCAATCTCATCAGTCTCTCATATGGTAATATCATCAATCAGGTTAACTAAATATTCCTTCTCATTTTCGCAACTATCCTTGTAATTTTTGGGGGCAGTGTTTTTTGCGTTTAAGAAGTTATAAAGCAGTATTTTTCAAATAATAACTTTCAGTCCATTATACAGTAACACCTTTAAAAAGTTAGCCAAAAAACCAATCTCTTCAAAAGACTAAAATTATATATTTATTTTTTCAAAACTTCAATAAATAATTAGTTTATCTTATCAATACACCATTTATTGTTCTCCCATATTAAATGAAAATTATACTTGTAGACCTTTTTATCTTCATTTGTAAAAGAAACATCCACATCTGCGGTATCTTTGTTCTCTATAATATCAAAGTTTATAATATTTCCGATTAGAAGTATTGAATTATAAACTGGCTGATACCATATATCTGGTGAAAAATCTAAATCACTTTCATTACTATATTTACATAGTTCTGATAAACGCTCATCTACTTCTGGAGATTCTTCAGCATTTATTACTCTCAGAGACAAATACTGCATTATTACATCTTTAATATTGGTGGGGTAATCTGGAATATTTACATGAGTACTACCTAAAACAAACTCATCATTCTTAAAAAAATATGTTCGAATTAATGAAAAATACAATACATCATAGCTCCACCTATTTTGTACATATCCATCATATTGACCATCATTATTGAAGTCCTTTATTTCATCATCTCCAGCACCAGTTGCTGATGCACTAGAACATATTACTTCTAACTTATTATTGATTAAACTAATAATTTTAAACCCTAATAAATTTCCTCCATTTGTCAATCCACAGTAAATATAACTTTCCGCCTTATTCTGTAAATGAATAAGTTTTATTTCGTAAACTCCATATCCTCCTTGGGCTAGGTTATCACCTATTTGTTCTATTTTCCCATTAGTATCTCTAAGTATATATATATGAGAAATATATGTGGAAATCTGCTCATCACCTGAAGTCCCTGTAGCAATAACAACCTCATTTTTTCCATCTAGATCAATGTCTTTATTAGTATAAAAGAGAATGTCATCATTATCTCTATTTGCATCTTTCTCATTAACATAATCCTTGTATATTTGAGGAATATTCAAATTACTTTTTGCATTTTCCTTTTGAGTGCTATTTTGTAGTTCCTCAGAATAATATGTGCTTCCATTTACTAAAATTAAATCAACTTTTTTAAATTTTTTATTACATATAACCTGTATTTTTAAATCACTTTCTTCATTAACTAATTCGTAGTCCCAAAAAGCATTAGCAACTGCTATTTTACTGAGAATATTTTTAATATCTTCCTTATCATTAAGTGCAAACTTATCTGGATAGTTTACATAGAATTTAGGATATGTATTATTCTTTTCAAACTCCAATTTGTATATTTTAAATGGTTCACTCTCAAGAATTTCTTTTACAGGATGATCCCAATTTATAATATCAGTAATTACTTTTTCATTATTATCTGTTGTGTTATTTTCGGAAACAGTTATATTGTCCTGCCTCTCACCTGTCTTTATATTAGTGTTTGTGTTAGTGTTAGTGTTTGTGTTAGTATTTGTAGTATCAATAACTAAATTTACTTTATTAACATCTTTTACTACAGTAGAATTATTACATGATGTAAACACAAATAATAAAAAAATGAAACATAATATTTGCTTAATTTTTTTCATAAAATCCTCCGCAGAAATCATTTAATATAACTCTTTTACTCTATAGTCCTTGCCATTAGTGCTCTAACCAATATATGGGATTCCATATAATATACTTTTTTATAGTTTTGTATACACAATACAATTGGGTCTAATATAATGCTATTTAACAATTTAGAAATAATCTTCTCAGCCTCAAAAAACAGAGATTTGCTACATATATTTTCATAAAGATACATTGTTTAGTGCTATAAGCTAAAGTATCTATATCCTCCACCCAATATCAACCCTTACCTTCTTCTTCCCATAAGCACCAACTTCATCAGTCTCCCATATGGTAATATCATCAATCAGGTTTACAATATCCGCATTAGTCAGCTTATTATTCTGCAATATAT
>CAZVNH010000443.1:0-2370 GCA_964628575.1 uncultured Thermoplasmatales archaeon
AGAAGGTGGTTATGAAAATGTATTATCAACAAACTTTGAAGTAATGACTGAGAATCTAAACAAAGGTGTTTTATTGTTTATTTCAAGTTCTCACGGTACCGGGACAAATAGTGGGGCTATGGTTTCGTGGAATCCTGAAAATAGTGGTCTAAAACCCATATTTAGAAACCTGAAATTATTTGGATATCAAAAAGAATCCAATCCTTGGAGAGGATATGACTGGTTAGGAGGATCAACAGCAAATCCTGATGCAATGACTATGGAGGTTCATGGATTCATACCTGCATTACTTGGAAATCCAAATATAGATGGACTATTTCCAACTGGTGAAGATTTTTGGCCCTCAGAAAAACCAATTATACAGTCAATTGCAAAACTTCTTAAACTAATACCAATAATTAAATGGTTTATACCAGACTGGTTAGCAGATAGCAGCTATTACAAAGATGGAATGATAGGTGCACATACTATCTCAGGTCTCTCAAGCGCTACTGGAGAATGGACAGGCTATAACTGGGATGATAAATTAACAAATCTTTATTCTTGTGGATGGTTAAATGGTGCATGTTTACCAGCATATAAACTATTACATCTTACAATGGTTAGACATGGTTCTGTTTTCCAAATAATTGATCCATGGCCAACATCCTGGTATATGTATTGGGTTGAAACAATACCAAGAGATATCGTTCTTGGTGATACAATAGGAGAGGCATATAGGAAAGGTATTAGCCATGTCGGAATCCTTTATGCTACAGATCCACCTCAGTGGTGGTGGGATATAGCTCAGAACGTCGTTTTCTTTGGTGATCCAGATCTAAGAGTATTTGTTCCCAATACTGAATACAGTGACAAAAATTATTGGACATCTGAAGATACAAAATCTATGATGTATGAAAAAGGAAAAACGATAAATGGTCATACACCCTTTGGTGCTACTAGTTACCCACATGCATATGAGCCTAAAACATGGTTAGAAGAACATATGTTTGTACTTATTATTCTAGCTATAGTGATTCTATTAATATTTGTTACAGCATTTACTGGTCGAAAAAAGTAAATCAAATTTTATATTTTAATATAAAGGAAATAATTAATAAAAATAATAAAAAATAACAATATATATAAATAAACAAAATAAATATAATATACAATAATTATAATCAGGGGGGTTTTAATTCTATATGAAAAAAAAACAGAAATCACAATTATTAATAGCTTTTTTACTCACAGGATTTTTTCTTATGGGAGCATTAATGCCTATTATTCAATCCTCTAAAATCGATTATTATACTGGTTTTGATAAGGGACTATCTTATACAAGTGTAGTACCTTTAAAAAAAACAACATTGGTTCAATTTGACAAGGATAATTTAATCGATGATTATGCCTATTTATCAGCTATTCCAACAGCTGTTTTTAAGGACCAGAAAATGGACAGATTATTTTCACATCCACTTCTTTTTTATCAAGAGAAACTCGATTATGATGACGATAAATATAGATCACTTGATGCATATGAAGGTATTAAATATTTCATGGAAGACTGGATGAGTTACTGTGATTACTCACTTGATCAGATGACTCTGATTAACATCGATAAAGATAAAATTCCTAATGAATGGAATGCAAATCTATATACCGAAATAAATCATGATAATCCATATGATATTGCAAAAGATATTGCTCTTCATGACTGGTCATATTCTGATAAAGCAGTAATTGCAGTAATCAATAACAATTATCAAGAACCAGACCTTGAAATATCAAATAGTTTTACAGATACTCTATCTCCTGCAACTGTTAAAACAGAAACAGTTGAGTTTGATCAATTAAATCAGATAACCCCTCAATTCGGGGATGAAGATTTCATTGTACCAGAAGGTTATCAATATTTAAAAGCAAGTCTCTGGTACCCATGTTTTTATTTTAAACCACCTCAAATACCAGGCTTACCACCATTAAATATCACCCTTCCACCTGGTGATCCTAATCTTGAGCTTTTTTGTAAATATAAAAATGAATGGATGCAGGTAGCTGCAACCTTTGGATGGAATGCAGTATATGGTATGAAAATCGAGTTTGCAGAATCATATATATATGAAAATGGTCCATGGCGTATTAGTGTAACTGATGTACCAACACATGAAAGTGAATCAAGTCAACCAACTCAGGTTCATCGAAACATTGGTCAAATCGAATATGGACGCTATGGAACAATTTCAGATGTTTTAAAAAATCTAATTGAAACAAAATATTATGTTGATGTTTCAATTTATCCAGGAAAAAAAATCGATCTAGAAGAAAACCCACCATTTGGCTGTAAAAATGCAACAATAAAACTAACATGGGATGATCCCAGTGTTATTC
>CAZVNH010000444.1:0-2365 GCA_964628575.1 uncultured Thermoplasmatales archaeon
GCCTCAATATGTTTTTTCTTAAATATCATAATTACACCTATTATTATTAAAAATAATATGATTCCTGCAATCAAAGGAAGAATATATGTATTTTTTGTATTTTCTTGCTTTTCTTCCTCATCATTTTCAGACTCAATAATTTCGATTGATAATGAATCTTGAGATGAATATAGATAATTTGTTCCATCAAAAGAAGCTGTGATCTTACTATTCCCAGTTGATGAACTAACTGGGATAACATATTCTAAGTAAAACTCTCCATTATGATCTGTTTTGATATTAGAATTTTGAATGTCACAAGTTATCCCTATATCATTATTTATAACTGGATCGTTATTATCATCTTTTAAATTTCCAGATATGATTATTGTAGTATTTCTTTCAAATTTTTTTTTGGTAGGTGAAGTTAGTTCAAGTATTGTCTTAGATTTTATTGTTATCTTTTCTTCAGCAATTGCTTCTGCATAGATAGTTGTTCCAGGATATTGTGTTTTTATTCTTATTTCACCAATTGATGAATCTTTTGGAATTTTATATGAAAATTGAAAAAAACCTTGTGGATTTGTCGTTGTTTGACTTATCTCTTTTCCATCGAAATAAAAATTTATTTGTGAATTTTGTAGAAATGTACTTAATCCTGTATATAGAGTTCCTGTAATATCTATTTCTTCACCTCTTTCTAAGGAAGTTGGTGTTACTGTCATTTGAATATTTGTCGATTCATCAATTACTGTAACTGTGGTTGTGTCTTGTGCAGAACCTAAATATTGATCTCCTTCAAATATTACTTCAATAATATATGTTCCTAACGATGTTGGAGTTATATCTGTTGAAAATTCTCCATATTCATCTGTCGTTTCTGTAACTAAATAGTTATTATCCCAGTATATCTTAATGTCTTTTTGTGAAATGGGTTTAATACTTTCATCTTTAAGAAATCCTCTTATTTTTAGTGTATCACCAAGACCAACAGAGCCTACCATATCCAATTCTAATGTTGTATTTGAGTATATTTCTATTGTTGGATCTGACCATGAATCAGCGTATTGTGAATTTCCAAGAGCATGTGCTAATATATTATTTTGTCCAGGTGGTGTTTCATCAGGGACTTGGCAAGTAATTGTAAATTTTCCATTTGAGTCTGTGATAGTTTCTCCTGCAAAAAATCCAGGAATTAATTTTGTTTGATTAACATAAATTATAACATTTATATCTGATAATCCATTTTGTTGTTCGTTCTTTACATATCCTATTACTTCGAAATAATCATTTTTATTTGCATCAGGTGAATATTCTGTTATTGTAGTATAAGATGGTTTTTTATTAACATCTCCGTCTCCGTCACCATCACCATCTCCATCACCATCTCCGTCACCATCACCATCTCCATCACCGTCACCATCTCCATCACCATCTCCGTCACCATCACCATCTCCGTCACCATCTCCATCACCATCTCCATCACCATCTCCACCATTTGGGATTAAGTCAGGTTGATCATAATTATCAAATGGTTGAGATCCATCAGGATTACATGAATCTCCTCCAATTCCACCAAGATCTACTTGTATCCATCCATGTGTTGGAATAAACATTTCAACAAATGCATGACATTCATTCTTAACAAGTCTCGTTGGAATTCCTATTGAATTTGCAGTTACAAAACATGAAAATGAACGAGGAAGACATGCATGTTTAGCTAAAGCAATAGCTAGATATATATCAGGTTCTTCAGCTTCTGATGGTATATCTCCCTCTGTAAAACTTGAAAAATATTTATAAAGCGTTTGAACAATGGTTTTTATATTTTTTTCTCCAGTAAGTCCTAATTTGCTTATTACAATATCAGCTTTTTCTAGTACTGAATTTGGAGGAGTATGAATTTTATTACTTGGAATATCATCAAGTGTTAAATGTTCAGGAATATCAGCTGTAAAATAGGTTGAATCAGCACTTGTTGCAAAAATTAACGTAACTGTTTCATAATAATTACTTCCATCTGTTTTTCTAACATAGTAATTATCTGCTGCATCTTTTGCAAAATCTATATCTAAATCAGGTATTGAATAATATGATATTATATTAGCATTCGGTGCTACTGATGGAATCGCAATCCAATTATTTCTTACATTTGTTAATGTAATTGTTCCTGTGAAAAAATTTTCATAAATGTCTAAAGAAAAATCTATCTTGTTGGGAGTATTATCTGAAACATAGTAACTATAATCACTTTTTATTGAATCATATGCTTGATATCTTTTTAATCTAGGCATACTAGGGTCAAAGACAGCGATACAAGTAGAAGAACCAGGAGTATCTGATCTACTTGGATCACAACTATCTGGATTGTTATCATCATCATAAG
>CAZVNH010000445.1:0-333 GCA_964628575.1 uncultured Thermoplasmatales archaeon
AGAAACAGCAATACTTCTTTATGATAATGGAATTACATCAACTGAAGCTCTTACTATAGCCTCAGTTAAAGACTTAATTAAAATAAAAGGTATAAAAAGAAAAAAAGCAAAACAAATTAAAAAAGAAATTAATGATAAAAAAGAGTTAAATCTAAATAAAGAAAAAACAATTGAAATAGAAGAAACACAAGAAATTAAAGAACCAGAAAAAATAGAAGAAAAAACTGAATGGGAACCAGTTAGTGAATCAGAGGAAGACAAACAAGATAAAACACCTGAGGTACAACCTATTATATTAGGAGAATCAGCTGAAGGTGAATTATCAGACGATTT
>CAZVNH010000445.1:343-1776 GCA_964628575.1 uncultured Thermoplasmatales archaeon
GAATATGACTCAATTGATGATAATACTGCTATTTTATTATTTGATAATGGAATTACATCAACAAAAACACTAATAGAAAAAAAAGTAGAAGAATTATCAATAATTAAAGGAATTAAAAAAAGAACTGCAAAAAAAATAAGAAAAGAAATTGATAAAAAAATTGAAGAATCTCAAAAAGTAAAACCAATACTTATGAGTGAAACAGCTAAGTTAGAATTAAATGAAGAGCAAATTAAAGATGAAACAACAGAAGATGAAAAAAACATACCTACACCTGTAGAGTTAAGAAATAGAAATTCAGAATGGGAACCAATAGAAGAAGATTTATCTAATGAAATAATAAGCGAAGAAAAAATCACAGAAGAAGATAAAATACCAAAACAAGAATTAGAAGAAAAGTCTGAAGAAATAATAGAAGCAGTTATAATTGAAGAAGAATCTTCTACCGAACCAATTGAAGAGAATATTGAAACAAAATTAGAACCTTTTAAAGATTTAAAAAAGATAGATAATAAAACTGCCATCTTATTATATGATAATGGTTACACCTCAATTAATATCTTAAAACAAGTAACAATTAAAGAATTATCAAAGATAAAAGGTATAAAAAAGAATACAGCAAAAAAAATAATAAAGGAAATCAAAGAATTGAAAGAAAAATCTGAAGAACTAAAAGAAGATGATATCGAATCTTTTGGGGAGTATTTTACTGAGGATGATATTAAAGATGCAGAAAAGGTTGAGAAAGAAATAATAGATTTTACAGGTCCAGAAACAATAGAAGAAGAATTCATTGAAGAGGAAATACAAGAAATTTCTGATGAAAAAGTAAATGTTTTCTCTGAAATTCAAGATATTGATTATAAGATTGCTAATCTATTGATAGAAAATGGTATTGATACGATTGAAAAATTAAATTATGCAACCATTAAAGATCTGATAAAAATTAAAGGAATACGGAAAAAAATTGCTAAACAAATAAAAAAAGGTGTTAAAGAATATATCGAAAAACAAAATATTTCTAAAAATCAAGAGAAAGATTCATTTTTACCAGATGATGACAGCTCATTTATAACAAAAGAAGATATTTCTGAGGAATGGGACTCATTTGAAGAAGAAAATATAGAGGATACTCCTACATCTAGGGAGTATCCCGGATATATCTATCAGGGTTATACATTGTTTGAAAAAGAAATTGAAACAAAAACTGGTTCAAATAGAAAGGTTAGATTTTTTAGTAAAGGGGAAGTTGAAGGTGCTAAACCTATTAACTTACCAAAAGGTTTTGAAGTGAAGAAAAATAAAAAAACTGGAGTTCCATATTTAAAAAGAAAGAAATAATTTTTTATCTTAGTTAAAACTTATAAATAATTTCAGTTATACTCTTTTTCGTGTTTTATTTATGAGTTGGAATGGTCCATTAATAAAAATCA
>CAZVNH010000445.1:1786-2358 GCA_964628575.1 uncultured Thermoplasmatales archaeon
TTATCGATACGAAATTCCTCAAAATTACAAAGGAAAAAATCATGATCTTAATATGAAAACATCAGCAGTTATTTATGCTGATGAAAAAATGATTCCTTCTATTAGAGAAGATAACGCTCCTGAGCAAACAGCAAATATTACAACATTACCTGGATTAGTTGGCAAGGCTCTTGCAATGCCTGATATCCACTGGGGTTATGGTTTTCCTATAGGTGGAGTAGCTGCAACAGACTCTGATGAGGGAGTAATTTCTCCAGGTGGAGTTGGTTTTGATATCAATTGTGGAGTTAGACTTGTTAGAACAAATCTAAATATTAATGATCTTAATGATTTTAAAATTCAAAATTTAGTAGATGAGATGTTTAAAAATGTTCCATCAGGTCTTGGTTCTCAGGCAAAAATTAGACTTTCAAAAAAAGAACTTGATGATGTTCTCAAGGTTGGTGCAAAATCTCCAGTTGAAAATGGTTATGGTTGGGATGATGATGTTGAGGTTTTAGAAGAAAATGGATGTCTAGATTTTGCTGATCCTGCTCATGTATCCGAAAAAGCAAAACAGCGTGGTTTATCCC
>CAZVNH010000446.1:0-1175 GCA_964628575.1 uncultured Thermoplasmatales archaeon
GATAAGGAAAGGAGGGAGACATCTAGTGATTTGTATAAAAAAGAACTTTTCTTAATAGCTCTTTTGAAAAGGAGGAATGTATTTGCTAAAAAGATGTAAAAAAGGTACAGCAGTATTAGTTATATTTGTCATGATTGTATGTTTGCCAGCACAGACAATTTATAGTCAACAGTCTGATTATATAGGACACTGGGCTGAAGAACAGCTGCAGGAATGGCAGGTCAAACAGCTTCTAAATGGAGATGGAGCAGGGAATCTAAGGCCTGATGAATCCATTACACGAGAGGAAGAGGAAAATAAGAAACAAAAAAATAATAAAAAACAAGATGAAGAAGAAGTAATTATTGTTACCCCAACTGTAACAGCCCAGTATAATATCCAAACCAAACAAGTAACTATTGGTGGAAGGATTTCCAGTGGAGAAGGGCAGGAAGTTACAGTAAAAGTCGTGAATGATACAGGTGAGATTACTTATATGAATCAGACCACCAGTCGAGTAGATGGAGCCTATGGCTTTAGCTATATCTTAGGGGAAGAAGCAAAGGGTCAGCAATATGAAGTATACGTAAGTGGAACAGGAGTAGAAAATCCCATTACCACTTCTTTTACAGGAATACCTTTTGAGATCCATCACCTGCAGCAGACAAATCTGGGCACAGTGACTGTAGATATTGGTTTAACCCTTGAACAATTCAGAACGAAATTGGATGAGGAAGGATATACCGTAGCTGAGGCAGTATATACCGACGGCAGTACAAGTGTAGTGGACATAACCTTTGATACTAGCGATGTAGATCTGAATCAAAGTGGCATCTATACTGTAACTGGAATGGTTATAGGAGAAGAAAACTTAACAGTAACTCTTACAGTAGAAGTCATTGCTCATGTAGCAGAGATTACTGTATTAGAAGCAGTATATAGCCAAACCACAGGAATGATCACCATTGATGGAGAGATATCCACAGGCTCAGGGCAAGAAATCACCCTGAAAGTAACAAGACCAGAGGATAATGACTCTATCGGCTATATTAATCAAACCACCAGTGGAGAGGCAGGTAGATTTAAGTTTGAATATGAACCAATAGTCAATGCAGTAGAAGGGGACTATATCATTCAGGTTGGAGGAACCAATGTAGCAAATCCTGCTGAAGAAACCCTAACTATCAAGACATATG
>CAZVNH010000446.1:1185-2358 GCA_964628575.1 uncultured Thermoplasmatales archaeon
ATATGTTAGATAGTTTGCATAAAAATATAGGCATCAATCACTTTACTAACAGTTCAAATCTTTAAAGATAATTTAAAAGTAGTTTGTAGAGTGGATTTATCCCTAAAACTTGTGAAATTAATCTTGCTTAAATAAAGCATTGCCTAAAACTGGTTTAGGGATAAATCTATTTTTTCCTATTGGCTATATCGAACCAAAACAATATTTTGGAGGAGGAGTTAGTTTGAAGAAATTAGTTTCATATTTGCTTATTATGCTATTAATAATTGGGTTGCTTCCTACACATATTTTTGCTGAAGTTCAAGGAGATCTGCTTCCTGCATTTCCAGGAGCAGAGGGAGGCGGAAAATATACTACCGGAGGACGAGGTGGTGAAGTATATGAGGTAACAAATTTAAATGATAATGGTTCCGGTTCACTAAGAGAAGGTATAAGCCAACCTAATCGTACCATTGTGTTCCGAGTATCTGGTAATATAGAATTAGAGAGTCCATTGTCTTTAGAACAGCCTAATATTACTATAGCGGGGCAGACTGCGCCCGGGGACGGTATTTGTATAAAAAACTATGCGACTTATGTCAAAGCTGATAATATTATTGTACGATATATTCGATTTCGCCCTAGTGATAATTCAGAACGACAAGATGATGCGTTTACAGCAAGATATTATAAAAATCTAATCATTGATCACTGTTCATTTAGCTGGTCTGTAGATGAAACCTTATCAGTATATGATATGGAGAATGCAACAGTACAATGGTCTATTATTTCCAATAGCCTTGCACTTTCTTCCCATGTGAAGGGGCGTCATGGATATGGGGGTATTGATGGAGGCAAGAATGTCACATTCCATCATAATATTGTTGCAAATCATACAAGTAGAGCCTTGGCATTATCTGGTAATTTGACCTTTGATTATATCAATAATGTAGTATACAACTGGGGATTTAATTCTGGTTATGGTGCTGATACTGCTTCATATGTAAATGTTATAAATAACTATTATAAATATGGTCCCGATACAATCAGAAATGTTCGTAATAGAATATACAGTCCATCAGATGGGGGTTATTGGTATGTGGATGGCAATTATGTTGAGGGTTACCCAGAAATAACAGAAGATAATTGGAATGGAGGCATACAACCTTATGATCAGAATAGTGCAGATCATAC
>CAZVNH010000447.1:0-2357 GCA_964628575.1 uncultured Thermoplasmatales archaeon
ATGTTAAAGCTAGTAATGTTAAAATATCTGGTTTTAAATTTCAAAATGGTAGTGGAATAGATGTCTATGGTTTTGATTTTGGATATAATAATATCAATATAACCGATAATAGTTTTTATAATGTTGATGGTGAATGTATTGATTTTGATAATATTACCAATAGTAAAATTAGTAATAATATAATAAATGAATGTATGGCTTTTAACGCTGCGATTAATATTATGAATTCGATGAATAATAAGATTATTAATAATGATATATCTTATGGTATCTACAGCCATGGTATTTATCTTGGGGCAGGAGAGTATAATTTACTTGACAATAATAATATTAAGTATAATAAAGAGGATGGAATAAATTTGCAAAAATCTAATAATAATATTATAAGTAATAACGAAATTGTTGGTAATGAACATACTGGTATTTTGTTAAGGGATTCTGATTATAACACTGTTGAAATGAATATAGTCGATTACAATGAACAGGGAATTTCTTTGTATATTTCTTCTGATTATAATTTAATTAAATGTAATTTAATTTCTCATACAGATTTTGGAGGCTACACCTATACAGCATTAACGTTTTCGTATAATAGTAATAATAATACAATTATTGAAAATACAATCAGCCATAATACTGAGGTAATTTACACTTCAGATTCCTATGATAATAAGGTTTATCATAATAATTTTATTAATTTTACTGATAGAAAATTGTATTGCAATATTTGGGATAATGGTTATCCATCTGGTGGAAACTATTGGGATGATTACGAAGGAGTTGATTCTGATGGCGATGGCATAGGTGATACACCATATCGAATAAGTAGTAGTTACTATGACAATTATCCTCTGATAAAACCTTGGGAGGATTGTAGTATTGGTGATTATGTAGATGATAATAATGCAGATGACAATGATGATAGAAGTATAGATGTAGTTAATGTTAATTCTGATGATGATTCATCTGATAATAATGATACTGACTCCACACCAGGTTTTGAACTAATACTAATCCTCTTTGTGGTTGCTCTGTTTTTATTCCGGAGAAGAAAACGAAGATAAACAATTTCTTTTTTGCTCCTGTTAACTAATACTTTAAACCTGTTTTTATGCATATTACTATAGTTTAGGTGGAAAAACACCTTTTTAAAAATAGTATTATACGGAGAAATTAGTACAAAATCACAACAAAAAGGTAACAATTATAAACAATATTAATATTTTTACTTTTGGAGTAAGGGAGGAAAAAACTATTTGATTAAAAATCAAGAAATAAAAATAATGATATACCATAATTGTTGTACTACTAAATATCTTAAACAACAAAATAGTTATAATCTAAATCCTAAAAATATTCATTTTAACTTATTTGTTTATAAATTTTAAATTATTTAAAAAAAATGTTAATATTTTGAGGAGGTTGTAATAATTAGGAGAATATTATTATGGAACGTTTTGGTATTTGGAATAATATTTTTTTTCTTTGTTATCAAATTTGTTCCATTAATAGTTTCAGTTGAAACTATAAATGAAGGAGTAGATATTAATTCAGGATTAATTGGTTATTGGAGTTTTGATGAAGATATTAAAAATATTACTTATGATAACTCTGGATCTGGTAATAATGGTAATATAACATATGCAAGATGGTTAAATGGTATATCTGGGAAAGCATTAAGATTAGATGATAAAAATATTGCAACTATTCCTAATAATTTAATATTAAATCCTTCAAATATAACTGTTGCATGTTGGGTAAAATTTAATAGATTAGCTTATGGTGGAGGATATTCAGGTACAGATGCTCAATTTCTTGTTTGTAAAGGAGGAGATAGAACTTCTGGAGTTTATTATCTTATTCAAGGAGGCAGTAATAGCACTTCTCATTATCTTGGATTTTCAATAGGTCAATATTGGGGAGCTAATCACATTAATTACTATTATCCTTTAGATAATAGTTCATGGTTTTTTTTAGCAGGAACATATAATGGAACAGTAATGAGATTATTTATTAATGGAGAGCTTGTTAATGATAAAAATGTAGGAAAAATAACTGTAGGAAATAATAAACCATTATATTTTGGTTACAATGATATAAGTGGATTTCCATATTATCTTAATGGTACTCTCGATGAAGTTCGCATTTACAACAGAGCTTTAAGTGAGAATGAGGTTAGATTTCTATACAATCAATATTTAAGAATTGAACCAGAAAAAATTGATATACCTGTTACAGAGGTTATATTAACTGTCAGTGCAGCGACAGGAATATCTATTATTGCAATTGTCATTGGAACAGGATTAGGGAAATATAAGTTTTATTCATTTCTTACTTTTCTAGGTCCACTTTATCTT
>CAZVNH010000448.1:0-2349 GCA_964628575.1 uncultured Thermoplasmatales archaeon
TGGTATCTCTGAAAGAGGAAGACCAATATATTTTTCATAATTTTTAGTTAAAAAAGGGTATACTTTTCTTAAATTATCAAAATCATCTGCGATGTAAATAAAATCAGCTCTACCACCTTTATCAAGTATAGAACGATAAATAGCATCTGTTGTTAAAACCTCTCTCATATTACCTATATGAATAGGTCCTGATGGAGTTATTCCTGTTGCTAAAATATGTTTTTTATCAACTTTTAGTAAATCGTCTGCAATGACATCTGCCCAGTGCATAAAACGGCATCCTAAACTATAATTTTTTATATTAATCTTGCACGTATCAATGCACGCAATGGTACATTATCTATTTTATTCATAGCAGTTTTATTTAGGATAGATATACATAAGGCAGGTTTTGCTTTTTCATCTTTTGCTGCTTTTATTGCTCTTTTAAATGTATTACCTGTTCCAACAACATCATCGACAAAAATTACTTTTTTATTTTTAACACTTGCATAATTTGAAGAAAAAGCTCCTCCTTTAATGTGATGAGGTCTAAATACTGCCATTTCCAATCCGAGATTATCAGCCATAAAAGTTGCATATGGAATTCCATTTATTGCAATACCAACTACTGTATCTGCTTCTTCGCATTCTTCTAAAACTATATCACATAATGCATCAGAAATATAGCTCATTCTTGTAGGAAAAACACCTATTGATCTCCAACCAATTTTTACATCACCTGAAGGTTTTTTCTCTTTACCTTTTCCTAAAAGCCATAATGCTGTATCTTTGGAAACATTCAGTTCATCTGCTATCTCATGTTCAGTTAATCCACCATCTTTTAATTTTTGAGCCTTTAATATGAGTGCTTCGACTTCTTTCATATATTTACACCCTAAAAACATGGTATAATAAACCTATTTATAGATGTTTGCCATAATAGTATTATATTATGTTCAAATGCTTTTTAGTATTAGTATTTGTTTTTTGTCTATATATTTTATGGCTTTTATGTACCTATAATGTAGCTATATTAATATTTTTATATTTTAAGTATTTTGTAGCTTAAAAAATATAGAAAGTATCTTAAATGTACTCATAATATAGTTATTATGATTAAAGAGAATTGTTCAGAAATTCAAATGAAAGTTGAAGTTATGGGCTATGAGGCTATCGAAAAAAAAGTTAAGGCCAGTGGTAATAGTGGTCGAATTTATGTACCTATTCAATGGATGGATTGTAGAGTTAAAATAATAAGATTAGACCCATTGATAAATGAAAAGGAATAGGTATCATTGTCTTATTACAAAAAGAAAATATAAATGATTTCACCAAATTATATTACATAACCTTATAACAGTAAAATCTTTATATTAAAACGATATGTAAGAATATAGAGGATAAATATGGCAAAACAGAAAAAAGGTGAAGGTTTCCACTCTGCAGCAGGGCTTATTAGATATTTTGATGCAGAGGAAAAAACATCATTACGCATACCACCATGGTCTGTGGCAGCTATGTGTATTGCAACAATTGTTATAGTTACTACAGTTCATATAGTCTGGCCCCTATAAAAAATAGATTATTTTTAATCTTTCTTTAACTTTTTTAAAGTAAGATCTTTTGCTTTTACTAATGCATCATTTATTTTATTTTTATTAGGACCTCCGCATTGAGTCATCTTTGAATTACCTCCTCCACTACCACCAAGGATTTTACCAATTTCAGGAGCTATTTCACGTAAATCAATATCGACGTTTTCAGATGCCATTGAAACAAGTTTTTTACCATCATAAATATGAGCAACAAAATCTTTTTCTTTAGTTATTGCTCCGGCAATAGCAGCTCCATCAGATGATGAAACATGTGTTATTACTTTAATATTTGTCCCTGGAACTATAACAGCCTTATTTTTTAAATCATCAATTTCATCTGTTGATACTTTCTTTTTATCTTTTTGTTTTTTTTTCCATTTATTAAAAAGATCCTCACAGGCGTTAAATAGATCATCAGCTTTTTGTTCAACATCAAACTCAACTTCGTTTATAAAACGAGTTAGTGTTTTATCTAATTGATTAATTGGTACTGAATATAATTTTGTAACTTTTTTTAATTGATCAGAAATATTATCTTTTTGTTTTATTTTATATATTTTAGATATATTTTTTAATAATTGATTATAGATTTCTTTTTCTTCATTTTGAAATTCATCTGCCATTTTTCCTGCAGCAAAAACTACTCTGTTTACTCCATCTTGAATTCTTTCAATTTTCTTTATTTTTAATTTTTCAATTTCACTGATATTATTTAGATGTGTTCCACCACAAGCTTCAACATCAATATTAGGAATGTTTAAAACACGTATAC
>CAZVNH010000449.1:0-2347 GCA_964628575.1 uncultured Thermoplasmatales archaeon
TGATGGAACGATAGAATATGATCTCAAAATAAGTTATAAACCTCAGTATATCTCACCAGAATCAAAGGGAACTGTTAGAGATTTTTTTGAAAAAAAAGCTCAACAATTGTTTACCTCTTCTTTTTATAAAGCAGAAATATTTGAACCATTTAATCTTAAATATCTTTTAGATAAATCAATAGATACTCTATCAGGAGGAGAATTACAAAGAGTTGCAATAGCAAACTGTCTTGTACAAGATGTAGATATTTATCTAATCGACGAACCATCTGCATATCTTGATAGTGAGCAACGAATGATTACATCTCGAACGGTTCGACGTGTAATAGAAAAAACAGGAAAATCAGCAATGATTGTAGATCATGATGTATATTTTATAGATATGATAAGCGATGCATTAATTGTTTTTGATGGAGAATCTGGTATAAATGGAAAAGCACGTGGTCCATATAGCCTTCATGAAGGAATGAACCGTTTTTTAAAAGATGTTGATATAACTTTTAGAAGAGATGAGGATACAAAAAGACCTCGTGTAAACAAACCTGATTCATTACTTGATCGCAAACAAAGGAAAGAAGGAGAATTCTATTACAGTCTATAACAAAAAATTGATATAATCCCTTATTTTATTTATTCTTATGACTCGTGGTTTAGGAAATACCAAAAGCAAAAAGAAAAAAGAAGGTCTTATAAAAGATAAAGACTACATAACAGAAGCATATCTTCAAGGTGGAAAGGCTGTTGGAAAGTTAATTAGAAAAAAAACAAATAAAAAATAAAAGGTAATAATAAAAACATAACTGTTAAATATAAATTACTCCTATTAAATAGACAAGATGCCAAGAAGCGGGAGGCTCAGAACATTCATATCAGAATACAAAGAATCACATAGAGTTGGAAAATTAAGCTTTTTAATACCATTTTTTATTTTAGCACTTGAACTGATTCTTATCACTCATTCAATAATAGAGCATGAAATATTTGTAATAATTTTAACAAGTATTTTATTAATTATATCAATAGTTGAGATAATACTTGTAACATTGGAAATGCATGAAGAATATCTACAAAGTAATTTTGATAAAATTCTTACAATAAAACTTGATGATTTTATAACTGAGAAAAAAGAAAAAAATGTTAAAAAAATCGTAAAAGAATTTCTTAATTCTAATCCTGAATTTAATAATAAAAGAAGTAATGTATATCATACAACATGCCAGATTCTTAAAACTCATGAAGAAGAAAAAATAGAAAAAGAATTAATAGAACAACTTACAACTTTTGTTAAAAGAACAAAAAAAGAAGATGTTGATGATATTATTGAAGCCTTTGTAAAAAAATATCCAAAATACAAAAGTTATAGAATGGAGATTTATAAAAAAACCTGCCAATTAAAAGAACTAAGTATTAATAAAAAATTAAAATGAACTATGTTTTTTCCAATATTTAAGAAGGATTCTTCTTAAGTCATCTTCATCCTTAGCATTAATACATTCTTTTTCAAAATCCTCTCCAGATATTTGAATAATCCACATAAGTGAATGGAGATAATAACTTTTTTTATCCTTAGATGAAACAATTATAAAAAATGCATGAACTGGATCAATATTATCAGAAAGAAAAATACCCATTTTGCTTCTTACAAAGATCATATCAAATTTTTCTCTTCCTTTAATTATATGAGAAAATATTGTAATTCCTGGGTGAATTACAACATTTGAGTCTTTTTGACGTTTTTTGAGTAACTTATAAAGTTTGTTTGGATTAAGATTTAGCCGTTCTCCTAATTTTGATGCAATAGTCATCATAAACTTATCAGGGATCTGATATTTGTAAATGTCAATAATTTCGCATTCTTTGATTAATTTTTCAAATCTCTCTTCCTCAAGATTGTCTCTTTCAATAAGTATCTCTCTTAATTCTTCATCTACAAGATAACCAGTTTTTTTTTGTCCAGTTACTCGCTCAATTACGTTTAAAAGAGTATATTCTCTCCATATCTTATCACGAGCAAAAATTATATACCATAAACCAGAGAAACATAGAAAACCAACAACTACAAAAACTGGAAAAAAGTCTTTAGTACTCATTTCCACAATAATAAATATCAATCCAATGATTCCAAATATCTGTAACCAGGGATATAAAGGTGATTTAAATTTAGGCCGATAATTTCTTATTTTACTTTCCCTCATCACAATAAGAGCTATCATTACTAAGATAAATAATAATATTTTTAGAAGTGAGGCAGTTTTTACTAACCTTTCCAAGTCTAAGAATAATATTACAAAAATCATAAAACATGTTGTGAAGATTATTGAAAATATAGGTGTACCATTTTTTGAAA
>CAZVNH010000450.1:0-2346 GCA_964628575.1 uncultured Thermoplasmatales archaeon
GTTAGAGAAAGCGACAAAACCACAGCTTGACAAAATGGACATTGAATTGCAGTTTCTATATCGCGACCGCTTGGAAACCATTGATAGACAAATTGCTTTATGTAAAAACGCGATCAATTCAAATCCAGCTAACGCCCATATCAGAAAATACCTGATGATGGCTTTGAAAGATAAAAAAGAGACCTTAATAGAAATCATAGAAATTCGTAGTTGAACGAAAACTCGTAGCCAGAAAAATTACAACCATTAATGAAGTTGTCTTATATGCATTTTGGATTTTGAAACAGAGAGCTTTCCTTCAAACAATGTTAAATCTGGAGGATATCATGTTAAAAAGAATAGCCTATATCTGTCCATTAATAGTTTTATTAACTTGCTTCATCCAAATAAACAATATTCATGCTCGAGATATAACAAGAATAAAGCGTTTTGAGGAACAGGTAAAAACCAGCAAGGAAAAGACACTATATGTTGATGATAGTCAGGCTGATATTTCAATTTCAGCAGGGAATAAATCAGAAATAAAGGTTATCGCTACTTTAGAAATTAGATGTTCAGATGAAAAAATATGTGAGGAATATTTATATCAGTCAGAAATGAAATTAGAGCCATATCGCGATGGATTTCGATTATCCTTAATTACTCCAGATGTTACTATTGAGAACAAAGCTATTACAATATCACGGTCAATTAGAGAAATTATTAATGGCAGTCGAAATTCCTATATATCAATCTCACAGAAAATTGATATCCAGCTACCCAAGCTACATAATCTAGTCATATCAAATAAATTTGGTGATATAACAATTTCTGGAATTACCGGTGAGTTAGATATCTATAATCAATCCGGAGAAGTGGATATTCAAAATTGCGGGGGACAATTAGATTTGGAGAATAGTTATAACAAGGTTGATGTGATCGATTTTGACGGTACAGTATCGATAAATAATAGTAATGGTGATGTTGTTGTCAGAGATATTACTGGCAATACTCGAATAGATAATAGCTATAAAACTGTAGATTTTGAAAATATTGGCGGGGAGTTAATGATCCGATCACAAAACAGCCATGTAATCGGATCAGAAGTGAATGGGGATTGTCGGATAGCAACGTCCTATAAATCTGTTGAAATTGATAACGTGCAGGGAAAGCTTGATTTAAGTGCTCCCAACAGCGCGATTGATGTCGCCAATATAATGGATCAGGCAAACATTGAATCTAGTTACAAAGAAATTAGGGTTTATAATATTAATGGTCCACTCACAATTGATGGTAGCAACAGTCCTGTAACTGTGGAAAAAGTTAAAGGGGAGACAAAAATACAAACATCTTACAAAAACGTTGGTATAAAAGACATTGGTGGAAATCTCATTCTTAACGTGCCTAATTGTCCAGTTGACGCGAAGGATATTCGAGGGAACGCTTTCATTGAATCCAGTTACAAAGAAATAGCTGTCGATAGTGTCACGGGTACCTTGGATATTAGGGGATCATCAAGCCAAGTTGATGCATCTAGAATTGGTGCCGATGTGAAAATACAAACTTCATATAAAGATGTGTATGTCAATGAAATTGACGGTTCGTTAGCGTTAAATGTTCCCAACTGCCGCGTCACAGCTCAAAACGTTAAAGGAAACGTCTCCATTCGATCAAGTTATAAACCAATTGCGGTTAGAAATATACGGGGTACTATTGATATCAAATCAGATTCAGGAGATGTGACTGCGGTGAATATCAAGGATGATGTCAATATCCGAACCACATATAAACCAATTCAAGTGACTGATGTTGGTGGTTCTATCGTTATTGATGGCAGCTCATGTTCGGTGGCAGTAGATGGAGTTGATGGTGATTTGGAAGTTATTAATTCGTACAAATATGTTGTCATATCGAGAACATCAGGATCTATTATCGTGCACGGCAATAGCAGCCCTATTGAAGTAAAAAATATAACAAAGCTTCCTGAAGATGGGAAGATTGAGTTAATGACTACATATAAAAGAATTCAATTAACATTACCCAAAGATGCGAATGTCACCCTGGATACAAAATTGGAGAATTTGGATTTTAAAAATATTGATATTGTATTATCCAAAAAAAGTAAAGATTATGGTCAAATAAAAATTGGCAAAGGCGGGACACCTGTTCTTTTGAAAACAAGCGATGAAGTTATTTTGAGGCAGGAATGATCTATCCAGACAATTGACTATATCTACCTGCTAGCAACACTAATGATTAATTGGGTGTCGCATATCTTTAAAATAATATGATTATTATGCAGTTTATTTACGTCTGCTACATCACAAAAAGAAGGTATTGGGAATTGAAAAACAAGAACAGGATATC
>CAZVNH010000451.1:0-2331 GCA_964628575.1 uncultured Thermoplasmatales archaeon
CTTAATGTACATGTACCATCTATTCCAGGCTCTGCAAGAATTGTTGTTCCATCAGTGCCATCTTTACTTCTTGTATCATCAATTTCTGCATCTCCTCCGGCCCCTCCGCCGAATGCAGTCCAGCCTCCGGCTCCATTTTGTTTTCTTTGCCATGGTCCAGCTTCTATTGATAAATCTTGTCCTGATCCCCTAGACCCTGGATTTCCAATAGCTCCACCATTAGAATGTATCTCTCCCCAGTTATTATTGAGTAGAGTGCAACAAAAGATTTCAACTGTTCCACCGTTGCCGCCAAAACCTGGTGCACCACCGCCTCCACCTCCGCCAGCGTAATCTCTAAGAAGATAATAAAAATATTCACCATCTTTACCGTTTTTACCATCCCCACCTTTTTCACCATCCGCATGTATTATTCCTTGGTTATCAAGAATATTAGCATTGATTTTAACGTAGCCTCCACCATTACCCCCTTTTCCACCGTTTCCTCCATCTCCACCTTTTGCATCAATACTATAAACTATGTTATAAGCGGCTCCTCCACCTGAGCCTCCTACACCACTAATTGCACCATCTCCTGCTTGAGGAATCAATGCAGGATTACCAGGATTTGCAAGTCCACCTACTTCAGGATTTATTTCTTGTATTCCATTTCCACCATTACCACCAATACCTCCTGCTCCGCCTTTTCCACCGCTTTCAGCATCAGTTATTATACCATAATTAGATAGAGTTCCCGTGATATTTAATGTATATCCTGCAGTGTTAACTGTTACACCATTTAGTATGGTTAAGTTTTGATAATTCATGTCTTTGGTTAATTTTGTGTTTGAATTAATTACTGCATCTCCATCTATTCCATCTCCAAACCCAAAATAAAATGTTACATTCATATCATCTCCATCTAAATCAAAAACAGTGACATTTAACTCAGGGTTTGCTGAGATATTATCAGCATTATTTAATGGAGCATTTATTATTATTGATGGAGAATGATTAGGTGGGTAGTTGAGAACTGTAAAACGCCATTCCCCTATTTCAGGTAATCTGAAGCAACCTCCATATCCATCAGTAAAATAGAAATAATAATTATAAGTACCTACTCCAAGGCTACTTCCAGTTATTGTATATGTGTAATCTGAATCACTTCCACTCCCCATCATTGTATAAGGTATTCCATCTATTATGACCTGTTTTTGATCTGGTTCTTCACCATCCAAATCATAATAATGAACTTTGAAAATGAAGTTTTCATCTGGTAAACCTCTATTTGGATCTACTCCATCATTCCAACCGGGATAATTAGAAAGTCCTGGAGGAGTGGTAATATGAAATTGTTGTGTTTCAGATATGTTAGTATTACCATAAATGTCTTTTACCCAGATATAATAACTATAATTACCAGCATATGAATATTTTTTATTACAATAAAAATTATCTAAAGTATTGTTCTGTTTTATTGACTCATTAAAGAAATAGCCAGATGGTCCTATTACATTTAGATAAATATCATCAATTTCATTATTACAATTGACATTTACAGTTATATTTACATTTTTATTTATCTCTTGAGAATCTGGGATTGCAGTTAGATTAGTAATGTATATTTCATTTTGTATTTTAACTACTAAAAGATCAATTCCATTATTTGTAGCGTTATCCTCGAATGGAATTTTTTCATATCCCCCGATAATATATTCACCTTTAGATGTTTTTACTAAAGATTTTCCAAAATCAAAAGCTGAATCTCTTACATTATTAATCCATAATATATTACCATCATGATCCATCTTAATTATTGTAGTATTTCCATCAATAATATTTTCAGACCATGTTTGACCAAGTATTATATATCCACCATCATCATCATTTTCAATGGTATATCCCATATTGTTATCTTCTATAGCTATGCTTTTAGTCCAATTTACTGTTCCATCTTCAAATACTTTGATTATCTGTATCTTATCTGAATCACAGTTATTACCAAGTACAATGTATTCTCCATCATTTGTTTTTCTAACACATGAAGCCATTTCAACATCTTCAGAGCTGCTTAACCAACTATCCCAGATTTTATTTCCAGAATTATCAGTTTTTAAAAGCCAATAATCAAAGTCTTTTAGATCTGGGAAATAATTACGAGTACCAGCTATTATATAGCCATTATTTGTTTGTCTCACAGACTGACCTGAAAAGAAGGTCAATGGAAGTACACCACCATAGACTTTATTCCATTCCTCGTTTCCATTTGCATCTGTTTTAAGTAAAAAGGCTTTGGTCTTAAGACCTGATTTATAAATACCAGTTACAATATATCCATCATCTGGAGTAGTT
>CAZVNH010000452.1:0-2330 GCA_964628575.1 uncultured Thermoplasmatales archaeon
AAATCAACACCCATATCTTTAATAATTTTATGATAATCATCTCCAAGAATTTCTTTAAATTCTGAAATAAAAAAATAACCTGCTTTTTTTCCAAGATATTTTTTAAGTAAATCTACAAGATTCTGAATAGCTTTTCCTATCTCCCTTGAGTTAATATTATTTATTTTGTTATCTATAATAATATTATTATTAGTAGAATGTTTTAATTCCTCGATATTAGCAATCTGTATATATTTTAAAAAATCATAATTTGATTTGAGATCATTTATCAGTTTTTTTATGGATGACCTTGCATAATCATTAGATGTTTTTGAGCTAGCTACTTTGATCAATGTTATTAACGTATGCTTGATTATCTTGGAATTATTTATATTACTAAAATTAGTAATTTCCTTCAATTCACTCATGCTTTTCTCCATCAATAATCTTTTTTTACTATAATTAAATCAAATATTAACTTAATTATTTTTCTGATAATAACTTATTGTAAAATCTTTCTATTCTTATTTTTCTATTATATAGGAATATTTTTATTTTGGGAATACATGCAGCATATGCAATTGCATATGTAGGCAGATGGGATGTCCAAGAAATATTTAGTAGGAATATTATTTATTATACTATCAACAAATTTTTGTATTAATTTTATTTTTATTGACAACACCAGGGCATCCTCTGTACTTCCCAAATTCTATGTAGATGATAACTATGATGAATCAACACCTGGATGGTTAGTAGATCATTTTGATAATATCCAAAGTGCCATTTCTGCCTCATCATCGGGTGATAGAATCATTGTATATGAAGGCACTTATACTGAAAGTCTAACTATTTATCATCAATTAGATATATTTGGTGAAGACAAAGAAATTACAATTATTAATGGAGGAACTAGTAATGATGTAATTTCAGTTAACGCAGAGAATGTTAATATTAGCCATTTTACAATTAAAAATAGCGGAAAAAATCTTAATAACTCAATAATAAAAATTAACTCAGGTAATGCAATTATTACAGATAATAAAATAACAAGCGGCAAGCAAGGAATTACTTTAAATAATTGTGATAATAATATCATTTATGATAATGAAATTTATAGCAATAGCGGAGATGGTTTATATATCAATCACTCAGATAATAATCAAGTAATTTTTAACACTTTTACATCAAATAACAATGGTTTATTCTTATATAGCTCATCATATAATGAGATAGAAAATAATTCAAATATAAAATCAAACAGTGCAAATGGTATTTTTCTAAATGAATCTTCAAATTATAACACAATTCATTTTAATAATTTATCAAGTAATTCTAAGAATGGAATTTTTTTAAATGATCATTGTGACTATAATACAATTCAAAAAAATGATATTTATAGCAACTCTGATAGTGGTATAAGATGCGAAAATTCAAGTACAAACTCTTTAAAAAACAATATAATGGATAGTAATACTAATTATGGGATATTAGTTGTAGGATCTTTTAATAAAATCCAGTTTAATGAAATAAACAATAATTTAGAACATGGTGTATTTCTTTTTGCAGATGACAATAATGTAATATCAAATAATACAATCAGTGGTAACAAAAAAAATGGCATACACCTTTCAAATTCAACTAGTGATAATATATATGCAAATGAAATTTATAATAATCTTGTTTATGGAATTCATCTTGATTATTTCTCAATTGATAATCTAATCTATAATAACTATTTTCATCATAATACAAATAATGCAATGGATAAAAGTTTAGGTAATAACTACTGGAATTCTTCAAATACAACTGGAACAAATATTATAGGTAGTTCAGTAATATTTGGTAATTATTGGGATGATTATGATGAAATCAGTGAAGGAGCTTATGATCTTGATAACGATGGGATAGCTGATAGTCCATATACAATCTATACAGTAAATATCGATAATGGTCCAATTCTTGATACAACTCTACCTGTTATGGGAATACCATCAGCAAATCCAGATCTTCAAACAATTGGAAGTTACACATATATATCAATAGATATAACTGATAATACAGAAATAAAAAATGTCTATCTTATTGTAACCGATCCTAACGGAGTTACCAGTAATTTTTCTATATTTCAAAATCGGTCAGGTAATACTTTTTATTGTAATAAACAATTTAGTCCTATTGGTAATTTTACATACTATATTACAGCAAAAGATCCAAGAAATTGGCAAAGTTCAATAACTAAAAGATTTGAAATAGAAGAAGGACAAGCACCAACTATTACAGATAATAGTCCTAATATAGGAGCTCCTGATTCTTTGTTTACTTTTAATGCAACAGTTACAGATAATATA
>CAZVNH010000453.1:0-2308 GCA_964628575.1 uncultured Thermoplasmatales archaeon
TGGTTCCTGAGGATGGTGTTATGTCGATGTTTGTGTCATCATTAGTATTTATTTCGATGGTGTTGCTGTTACTGGTGTATGTTCCGTCTAGGTCTATTGCGTAGGTGTCTGCTTCGTTGGTTATTGTTATTTTGCTTCCGCTTGCTGCTGTGTATGTTCCTCCGCTGTCTAGGTCTATTGCTCCGAATGTGTGGTCTGCTGTGTCGCTTGCTGCGTCGAATTCTCCTCCGTCTTGTATTAGTAGTTCTCCTGTGACTGTTACTTGGTTGTTGTTTGTGTCGAAGTCTCCGTCGTCTATGTCTAGTTGTCCGCTTATTGTGCATGTGTCTTGTAGGTCTGCGTCTTGGCTGGTTGTTCCTAGGTCTATTATTAGGTTGTATATGGTTCCTGAGGATGGTGTTATGTCGATGTTTGTGTCATCATTAGTATTTATTTCTATATCACCAGAATTATGTGTATATGTTCCATCAAGATTTATTGCATAACCTGTTGGACTTTCATCTGAAATTAGAATATTATTACTAGAACCTGTAAGACTACCTGAACTGTTTAATGTTAATGAACCAAGATATACAAGTTGACTACCAAAAGATAATGTACCTGATGCTTCAACCCAGCAGTCTCCATCAAAATCAACACTTCCAGTAATAGTAACACTTCCACCTGATGCAATTGTTAATTCCCCGGCTTCATCATAGCTTCCAGCAAATGTTCCAGCACTCTCGTTTAAACTTGTTACTTGAAATGATGAGCTGTTATAAGAGATATCTCCTTCAGTTGTTCCACTACTTGCCCGTGGCCAGACTTCGAATTTATACCATTTACTCTCATTTGTATAATTTGAGTTTAGTGTTGTACTGTTAAATCCCATCTGTGTCCATGGTCCACTTGATGTTGTTCCTTCATACCATTCATATGTATGACCACCTTGCGGATCTGATTCATTATCATTATATGTCCAGGTTCCTTCAAGATCATCAAGAGTAAAATCATGAGCACTATGTATCTGTAGATTTGTTGCGTATGGTTCATCATTTGATGCTGTAGCTGTTGTAAAATGAAATGTTTCATTATCTTCATCAGATTTTGCAAAATATACTTCTTTAATATGTGATTCATCAAATTCACTAGAAACTATAATATAAACGCCAGTAACTGATAATGCAGAACCTGTGTTTTCTAAAAATGTCCATGTATTTGCATCTAAAGGTCCTTCATAAATAGTCCAACTTGATTGATCATTAAATAACTCTATTGATATTTCTTCAATTTCAATTTCTTCTTTAAGAAGATTTGATGCATATATCCAGATTCCTCCACAATTGGCTTCAGTTTGATATAATGTTAAGAGAGCTCCTGGTTGAGTACCTGTCGCATATGTACCGGTATTTCCATCACAAGCATTTATTTCATTAGTCCATGCAGATTCTGGATCGTCATAATCATTTGGTGAGTTATTTCCATATAGGTCACGTGCAAAAACTCTCCACCAATATTCTGTACCAGCTGACGAGGCTTGTGAATAGTTCCATTCGTACTGTTCTTGAAGTGTATCATTGGTTTGTCTTCTATACCAAGTTCCTGTTGAATTTTCCCAGAACTGTACATAATAATCATCACCATCTCCTTCTTCTACAACAACATAACAGGTTGGTTGAGTACTAATTCCTGTTGAACCATTCCCTGGTGTAACATCTTTTGATATAGCTGGTGGATTGTTTGAATCAGTAAAAACAAAACTATCACAGATTGGAGTTGGATCATATTGAGATTCATTATCTCGTGCCTTGGCGCATATTTGATATGTTTTTCCAGTAACAAACGTACAGGACGGCTCAAGATACCAGTCTTCATCACCTGAATTAAATGAACCATCTGTTGCACTTGCTCCCCAAAATACTTCAGTAGCACTCCAATATGGATCTGGAAATCCATTTCTCCAATACATATTATTTGTATCATTAAAAATACTAACATAAACATTTGAAACTTGATAATCATCAGTTGATCCACCTGTGATAGTACTAACATCACTACTATCTGCAGGATTTGGAAAATCTTCCATTGTTGTTTGAGGCGGATCTGATCCATAATAATAGACATATAAAGTTGGATCTGGTGTTGAGGCATACTCTTCTGCATAGATAGCACCATCATCACCAGTGCCCCCGTAAATACCAATTGCCCACCAGTTACCTGCGAGCCTTGATTCAACATCAGTGTCAGCATCTGTTCCAAGATCTTGATTCTGATTTGTGCTAGCTACAATATCAAATGGATCAACAAAAGCAGTCCCGCTACCACAGTC
>CAZVNH010000454.1:0-2307 GCA_964628575.1 uncultured Thermoplasmatales archaeon
CATCAGCACCACTCCAACTAAGGAAAAACCAGCAATCATTATCTGGAACTGGTGTTAATGTAACAACAGTACCATCTGGATATGATGGCAGATCTGGATTTCTATTTACACTTCCAGCTCCACTAAGAGTTATTGTTAAAATATATTCATCAGGTGGTATTTCGGTAAATGTAGCAGTAACTTCTTTATCATCATCCATTAAAAGATCCCATGTACCATCAAGATTATCAACTAGATCACCTGCATCAGGACCACTCCAACCATCAAATTCCCAACCTGAATCAGGCTGTGGCTCAAGTGTTACATATGTACCACATGGATAGTCAGTCATATCAGGAACTTTAATAACACTACCACTACCAACAATACCTATAGTCAATGTATAACTATACTGCTCAAAAGTAGCACTAATATCCTTATCACCATTCATATGAATATCCCATGTACCATCACCATTATCCACAAGATCACCAACATCAGCACCACTCCAACCACTGAAATACCAGCAATCATTATCTGGAACTGGTGTTAATGTAACCCATGTACAACATGGATAATCACTTAGATCAGGATCTCTTATTATACTACCGCTGCCTCCTATCCAAATGATTAATGAATATGTATATTGTTCAAATGTAGCGGTTAGTTGTTTATCACTATCCATTTGTATATCATATGTTCCATCGAGATTATCTATTAAATCACCTGCATTTGGTCCACTCCAACCACTGAAATACCAGCAATCATTATCTGGAACTGGTGTTAATGTAACAATAGTACCATCTGGATATGTTGTTAAATCAGGGTCTTTGTTAACTATACCATTTCCAATTATATTTATTGTTAGTGTATATTCTTGAGGCGGTGAAATATCAACAATCTTACAAACAGTATCACTATTACCGCAGTCATTTTCAACAGTCAAGCATACATCATATGAACCATAATCACCATATATATGGGTTGGATTCTGAACATCACTTGTCATTCCATCATCGAAATCCCATGACCAAGATATGATCATACCACCAGTAGTTGTATCTGTAAAATCAACAGTTAAACCACTTACTATAAAGCTAAAATCAGCAAAAACTTCTGGACAAGTTAGATCAACTGGTTTACATATTGTAAACAAATCTCCACAATCATTTTCAATTGTTAAACATACATAAAACAAATCATATACAGTATATGTATGTGTTGGATTTTGTTCATAAACTTGAGGACTTCCATCACCAAAATCCCATTCCCAGGAGACAATACTTCCACCATATGATGTATCAGTAAAATCAACTGTTAAATCATCAATTGTATACTCAAAATCAGGATAGAGAGTAGGACATTCATCGCATTGATCATTCCATTGTATTGCTTCGATGTTAAAACTAAATTCACCATGTAAACCTTGTAACTCATTGTTTTGTGGTAAATGTATTGTAACTTCTATACCAATATAATCACAATAATGCATCTGAACAGGAAACTCAATTAATTCACCCTTTATCCATTCATCATTTACAAAGGTATAACTATATGCTTCAAATGTTGTATACTCTGAAAAGTCATAATAACCTTCTCCTAACATCCAAACTAAATCAGCAACTGTAACATGAGCAGGTATACTACCAGCATAGTGAATAATTACATCTGCTGTGAAATCAATACATGGAAAAATATTATCCCAAACCATATCAACATCATATGTTACTCCATTGTGCACTATTCCATCTTTAGCCCAAGCAGATGACTCAAGCTCTGCATAATCTGCGCCTGTTGTTGCTAATACATCTGACATACTAGGTCTATCATCAAAGAATCCACGCCAAATATAAACTTCATTATCATATGGAGCTGGTGGCAATCCTTCATCCATCCAGATTTTCCATACATCTGTTCCTGAATAATCTTTAATTTCTAATGTAACAGTTGCTGTGTCTACAGTCCCATAAATATGTATAGTATCGAAAAAACCAGCGTAGCTTATACCAATACCCGCAAGAGCCAATATTGATATTATAAAAATTGTACTTATTTTATTTTTTTTCATATTTATCAGCCTCTTTCTACCTCCCCAATGTTAATCGAGAATTTATTGGATTGATTATCTTGAAATATAAGTTTTACTAAATATTATTATGTATTTATATATCCTTTATTATAGTAATACTTATATTTGTATTATTATTTAATATATTTATTTTATTTTTATTCTTTATGAAACAATGTTCTAGAGTTTATATTTACAGTTTAGGTGTTTTTTTATTTATTTTTTTGATTAGTCTCTATTAATCCAGCATAGTCCTGCAT
>CAZVNH010000455.1:0-2307 GCA_964628575.1 uncultured Thermoplasmatales archaeon
CCTGGGGAGCAAGAGCAACACTTCAAAATGCAGGTATATATGTTTGTGTTGAATGGTATTGGTATAATCTAATGTTATATATATGGCCTGTTCTCGATTTTACAGGAACATTAAACTTTGATGTTTTATTAAATGGACAATGGTATGATGTTCTTGATTATGAAAATCCACCATAAATAAGAGGTGATAAAAAATATGAAAAAGAAAAATATGAAAAATAATTATGTGAAGCTGATAGTTGTAATTCTTCTATTTTCCTTAACAATGGGCTCAGTATCGCAAGCAACAATAAATAATAATAAAAATATTGTGAATGATAACACTAGTCCAACTGTAGGTATACTTGATGATCCTGTTTATGAATGGATTGATAATTTCAATAATGAACAATTGATTGAATCATCGATGTCATATGATTATGTTGTCTCTGGAGGAAGTGGAAAAATAAAAAGTACTTATTCTATTTGGACAGATACTTCATGGACAAAGTTAGTTCCAATTACGTTAAACAATAAAAAAGGTGAAACCTTACATAATTATGCAATACATCTAAATGTTGATTATGATTCTGATATGCAGCAAAACTATGGAGATGTCAGATTTAAACATGAAAATACTCCTACTCAGTGGCTTCCTCAATGGATTGAAAACTTTGATAGTAATGATGCAGAGATATGGGTAAATATACCTACAATTCCAGCAGGTACAAGTACATTATATATGTTCTATGGAAATCCAAGTGCTCAAAAAGAAAGTAATTTCTATGCAGTATTTGATGAATGGGAAGAAGAATGGGCAAACGATGAAAAAATATCTTATCATGTTTATACTGAAGGTGCATGGGACCCTGATGTATGCTTTGGAAATGATAAATTCCTTATAGTTTGGGAAGAAGGAAGTTATCCATATCCACCTTATACATATTTCTATAAACAAGATATTAGAGGATCAATTTATAGTGTAAGTGGAACACCTATTCATGAAGACTTTACAATTAGAACTGGACAAGATCCACAATGGCATCATGAAAACCCATCTGCGGCATATGGAGGAGGAAAATTCTTTGTTGCATGGGAGCATTATTATACATCTACAGATCCTCATAGCAAGAATATCAAAGCAAGATTGGTAACTACAAGTGGAAGTGTAGATGGCAGTGAAATAACAATCTGTGAAGCAGATGATGTTCAAGGAGATCCAATGGTAAAATTTGATAATAAAAATAACAGGTTTTGTGTAGTATGGGAAGATGCACGAGGAGGTACAACTAATTATAATATTTTAGGAAGACTCTATGATACAAATGGAAATCCTGTAGGTAGTGAAAAAAATATATGTGTAGAATCAAATAGTCAGTTTGAACCTTGGGTTGCATTTGATCCTGATAATGAGCAATTCATGATTGTTTATGAGGAGAAAAAAGGCGATTTTGAGATGGATATCTATGGACAGTTATTGAATGAAAATTTAGGAACTGTAGGTAACCGTTTTGTTGTGGCAGATGGTAGTTCAAGCATCCGTTATCTGTATCCATGTGTTGAATTTTCATCAGAAGCTGATCGATATCTTGTTACTTATAATAGTGCTACTCCAAGTAAACCATATAGAGGTAGTGTATATGGAAAAACCTATACGCCTTCTGGACAAGAAAGAAGCTCAGCTATTATTAAGCAAGGTCAAAATTTTGTAAGGACAGATATTGCACCGTACCTTGAAACAGCTTTCTTAGTCTGTTTTAATGGAGGAGGCAAAATTTGGGGTAGATTTATTACAGTTGATGGAGAAATAGATACATATGATGAAATGGGTGATATTCAACTATCGGCAAGTACTTCTGCACATGCAGACTGGGTCAATGTTGCATCTGATGAAAATGAAATCTTTGTAACATGGGAAGACACCAGGGTTGACTATGCTTCACCATTTGATGATATGCCAGATGTATATGGTAATATTTGGCATCTAAACATTGGTGATAGCTCTGAAGTTACAAACTCATTTGGTAATGAGCAACAAATGATACTAAATGCACAGATAACATCAAGAGAAATAACTGCTGAAAATCTTTTCAAATGGGATGAATTCACCGCTGAATCTGATGGTACAATAACCTTTGATGTATTAAAAAGTGATGGAAGTATTATACAAGGATTTGAGCATATAAATTCAGGAAGGGATCTATCTTCAATAACCGAGGATATTATAAGATTAAGAGCACATCTTACTAGAAACACTCCTTCAACAACTCCAACACTTGATCAATGGAAAGTAACATACATAGGAATGGATGAGGAACCACCAAGAACC
>CAZVNH010000456.1:0-2298 GCA_964628575.1 uncultured Thermoplasmatales archaeon
ATCAATATAGCTAACTCTGAAATCTTTTGAAATTTTATTGAGCTCATTTTTTAGATGCCTGAAAATAGTAACCCATTCTCTAGTCAACCTCATATTGTTAATATAGTTGACAATATTTTCATCTAGGTTAATTTCATCGCTAAGTAAGTAACAATATACCTCATAAGTAATATCATTATGATCTCTTTGTATTGATTCTAAATAATTTTCTAATATAAGAGATGACATGTAATTTAATCCTTAAATTTTATTTATCTTTTAGCACTCCACGCCCACCACAATTTTTACAAATAGTTACTTTATTCATGTTTCTCCAGTATGTAAAAGGTGGATAGTATTCCTCTTGCCCCCGCCCATCACAATAATCACAAACAACAGCTTTGGGCCCGTAATCTTCTTTAGAATGTATTTCTTTTATTCTTTTTTCACATTCTTTATTGTGCCATATTAAATTAGGTTTTAATAGATAGTGATACCTTATTCTATTTGTTGGTATTCTTTCTCCATTTCTTATTTCCCAATAATCACCAGTATCTTCCTCAAACAAAACTTCAAAAATATAATTTCCTCCCATATGCAAAGCATCTTCTAAATGTCTACCAAAATATGTTCCAACTTTAAACCCTTCTTTTAATATTATTTTAGCATTTTCTTTTGTTGTGCCATGAAATAAAACTTCCATAGATGAACCTTTCTAATAATGAATTTTCTCCTTAAACATTCTTATGTGATTTTGTATCTTTACTTACTTCCCCTGGTGACTTATCTTTGCCTCTCCAGTATGTCGAATCATATACTTCATCTTTTATAGATGCACAAAATCCCTCGGGATTGGCGACTTTTCCTTTCATTTTTTCGACGCATTTGTCAAAAAACCCTTTTGATTTAGGTCCACCTTTCATATCCTTTGATAATGTTTTAGCAGCCTTTTTTACACTGCCATGACTCCATCCTTTTGGCATGCTTGTAAAACCAGCTTCAACAACAGTACCCACTACACTCATTGGTTTACCACAACATACTAACGGCCCGGATCCAGCTTTATTGACAGTAACTTCTCGACCGCAAATATTACATCTTAAGCGATCATTCTTTTTAATTTCTTGTTCTGTTTGAATTTTGTTTAAATATTTACTTACTGACATTTTTAAATTCCTCCAGAGCCATTCTTGCTAGACCGTATGCGTCAGCAAGGTTATTATCATCAAATTCTTCTCCCCACTTTTTATAAGTTTTGAGAAGCATTAACTCTTTTTTAGCTTGCCCTTTGCCAGTTACAAATTTTTTTAATGTAGTTGGTGTAATTACTTTATAAGTCATATTATTTTTACGAAAAAAAATACGTAAGTAGTAATGAAGAGCTCCCATCTGTAATGTAAAAGCACCATTACTAGAATACGAGGGACCTTCAATATAGATTATCAACTCGTCAAGATCTGCTAGAAACTTAAACCTTGACTCAAGTTGTATTATTCGATCTTCGGCTTCGTTATTTTTATTTGAATTAAATAAATCTTGTTCTAATATATTGGCATCCTTGTCAAGTATAACAATCGCAAATCCATTATATGAAGGGTCTATACCAACAAATTTCATTATATTACTCCTATAATATTTCTTCTAATGCAAATGATCGTTTATTATTAATTGACCTGTCATCGATATGTTCTTCTATACTATTTACTAGCATATAGAGTTCACGCAAATCTCTAATATTATCTTCTATTTCTTTAAGAATTTCTATAATTGTATCTGCCTGTTCTTCCGTTATCATCGAAAAATCTCCTTTATTTACTATTAGTTGCTTAATATAAAAGGTTCGTTTCTTGAATATCTTCCTTGATATATACCTTCGTTTCTAGTTGAACACACTTTGTTTTCATCATATTCTCTACAATTAATAGTTTCAACATCTCCTCCTACGTATATAGTAGGTTCACCACATAAAGGACAGTTTGGTTCATCTTTATCTAAAAAACCAGAGCACCATTTACAAATTAGAATGCTATCACTTTCTATCTTCTTAAGAATAATTTCTTTTAATTTTTTATCCTTATAAAAATCAATTGCTCTATCTGCCATCTTATCTAGGTCTATTGATAATACCATTACAAAATTCTCCTAAATACATATTTTATTTGCTAATTTGCCGGTTGAACATCCATCTTTATGACCATATTTATAATGACATTTTTTACAAACTGACCAAGCATAATCTGGGTCGAGTGCAAAAAATGGTTCTAATTTTTGTGGTCGCTCATGGTGAACATGTTCTGCTTTTTCCCCACAATATTGACA
>CAZVNH010000457.1:0-2279 GCA_964628575.1 uncultured Thermoplasmatales archaeon
ATCTAATACTCTTTCTTTTATTGAAAATCTATCTGGAAGTTCTGTTGATTCTGAGGTTTGAAAATAAAAAAGAATTATACTAAATACGCATATTCCTGCCCATAAGAAAAAAAACACTCTCCAATTGTAAAGACTTGCAATAACTGCTGCAATAATTGGTATTGCATATGCAATTGATCCTGCACTATCTCTTATTCCAAGAGCTTTTCCTCTTTTTTCTTTGAATATATCAGTAATCATCGATATACCAACAGCAGGATATCCACCAGTTCCAGCTCCAAGTAATATTAATGCAAAGAAAAACATAGTATAATGAATTGATAAACCAACCAAAAGATATGAAAATGAAAAAATTATCATTGCTATTAATATTGTAATTTTTCTTCCTTTTATATCAGAGAATATCCCAGATGGAAACTGGATTATTGCATATATTAACCACATCATGGTTAATGCAAATCCAGCATCAGTCCAGCTGAAATTTAATTCAGATACAATTCTAGGAAGAAGATTAGATATACTATATCTACCTGCTAAAACTAAAAACCATGCAAGTGAAATACAGCATAAGGCTTTATTCTCCTTAGTTAGTTTTATTTCCATCTGATGAAACGAGTCTGAAACAACAAAATTATATAGTTTTTTTGGTTAATATAATATAGAAGTCGATGTTTATTTATTAAATGTTTTTAATTTATTTTAAAATTAATTCTTCGCGTTTATATTATGCAATAGATTCTTAGCAAATTTTTCGGCATTTTTAAGGTCTTCAGAATTAGGTCTACCCTTATTTATTCCCCCAAATAATTTAAGAAATTTATTTGTGTTCCATCCAGCACAAATAAACTCATCAATAATTATATATCCTTTAGACTGTAGTTTTTCTCTAACAGGTAAATGAACTTTTACAAGATATTCCTCGACATGTCCTCCATCAACTGCAAAAGCTGGAGCTCCACAAGTTGAAAATATAAATGCTTTCTTGTTTTTTACTTTTAGTAGTTTATCAGCAAGATCAAGCACTGTCTCATGGTGCTTAGAACCATAAATCCCTGATCCGAATCCTATGAGATCATACTCTTGAAGTTCTTTAGGTTCAATTTCTTGTGGCGTTTTTATCTGCGCATCAAGAACTTTTGAAATGGCTTTTGCAATTTTCTCAGTATTTTTATGATGATATGAATATACTATTAAAATGACTTTTTTAACCATAGATTATACCTTATTTCTTGATTCCTACAATAAAACACATATGAATACCATGAAATATATTTTCAGATTCAACTATTTCAAAATCATTTGATACAATATCAATAACATCTGAACATTTATACATATTAAGATGTAATGGTAACAAACCAATTTTTTTTACAAACATATACAAAGAAAACTCAATTCTGCTTCTAATTGACATTTTTTCTTTTAAACATGCTGTTGTTGAAATAAAATAACCACCTGGTTTTAAAAGATCATTTACTCTTTTTGTTACTTTATCATTTTCTTTTAGTAAATGAAGGACGCCAAATGATACTATCACATTATATGATCCTTTTGTTAGTTTTTTATCAAATATTGATCCTGAAAAAAATTCAGTATTTTTTATTTTTAGATCCTTTGACTTTTTTTTCGCGCTATCTATCATTTTTGGTGAAATATCAATTCCTATTACCTTTTTTACTTTAGGTGCAAGTTGAAATGTTTTTGACCCTGTTGCACATCCTAAATCTAATATAATATCATTTTTTTTAAGATACTTTTTAGTTTTATTCAGAATTTTTACAAATGGAGGATCAAAACGTTCTTCAGATTTATCATAATTTGTTGCTTGTTTATCCCAGAATTTTACTGTTTTATTCATTTTTTTTCACTAATGCTTTACAGTAACTATTACATTTCCCTTTTTATGTCCTTTATCAACATATCTATGTGCTTCGACAATTTGTTCTAATGAATATGTTCTATCAATAACTGGTTTTAATTTATTTTTCTCAATAAGCTCTTTTAAAAAGATAAGATCTTTAGTTTTTGGCTCTGGTATCTTTAAATGAGATGAATCATAGATTCCATTTTCTTTTAGTATATCTTTACATTGAGATTTTGATATCTTAAATACGGCATCAAATACAATATCATAGACCTCACCACTTTTAGTAAAATCTTCTTTAGTATAATCAATTACTTTGTCTGCACCTATTGATTTTACTAGTTTTAGATTTGAAGTACTGCAAACCCCTGTTACTTCGGCTCCATAATATTTTGCTATCTGCACTGCATACGTC
>CAZVNH010000458.1:0-1482 GCA_964628575.1 uncultured Thermoplasmatales archaeon
ACATGGAACTGCTCAGAAAGCAGAAGATATCATGTGTCATAGATTGATTTATACTGAACCTGATCGAAAAATTATTGATGCATTAATGAAAATGGTTAAATACAAACTTCGAAGACTACCGGTTATTAAAGATAAAACAATAGTTGGAGAACTAACACTACATCAACTTATTAGAAAATACTATGATGCTACCCAGTATCATCCAATCATTGATGATGAAGAAGGTTGATAAAAACGGATGTATTTGCAATATTATTATTAATAGCTATAGCTCTTATTTCAGCTAGAGTTCTTGGCTATTTCTTTACTAAAATCAAACAACCTGCTGTAATAGGAGAGATTATAGCAGGTATAATTTTAGGAGGTTTAGGATTATTTATAATATATGGTCAGAAAATAATAATATTTGGTCACGCTTTTGTTATACCTGACTTAAATTATCATTCTATTGAATTTGATTTTTTAGCTGAAATTGGAATTCTTTTTTTACTTTTTATATCTGGATTAGAAATATCAATTTCTAAATTTAAAAAAATGGGTAAAGCTTCGTTATATGTAGCAATTGGTGGTGTATTATTTCCTTTTATTCTTGGAGTAATCTCTGTCTATTTATTAAACTATTCAAATAGCTATACTTTTACTTTTAATGAAGGTATAATAATTGGATTAATACTTGTTGCAACATCTGTTGGAGTAACAGTTAGATCATTGATGGACATAAATGCTTTAGATACAGATGTTGGTGCAACGATTCTCGGAAGTGCGGTAATTGATGATATCATTGGTATTTTACTACTTGCTTTTGCGATTGGTATAGGTTCACTTATGGATGCAGTATGGATTGGAGTAAGAATTGCTTTATTTTTTATTGTATTTTTATTTATTGGGTTGAAGGTTATTGACAAAATATTAGATCTTGGAGAAAAAATACATCTACCAAAGGCTTTCCTAAGTATAACAATAGCTATACTATTGATATATACATTTTTTGCTGATAGAGCAGGAATATCAGGTATAATAGGTGCTTTTATCGCCGGAGTTTTAATTGGCCAAAATTTTAGATCAGTTAAAATAGATGAAGATATAAAAGCGATTGGTTATGGATTTTTCATTCCAATATTTTTTGTTTGGGTGGGATCAAGTTTATGGATAAATGCAAAAGCTGATATCTCATCAATAACAGTTATTGGAGTATTTGCATTTGTAATAGTCCTTGTTAGTATATTAGGTAAAATATTTGGATGTGGATTAGGTGCAAAAATTGCAGGATTATCGGGAAAAGAATCTCTTCAAATTGGCGTTGGTATGATCCCAAGAATGGAACTTGCATTGATAATTGTCTCAGCATCAATAAAAAATAATATTCTAAAAGGAGAGATAGCACATCAAGTTCTTGTTACAACTGTTATAATGACAATAGTTACTACTATTTTAGCTCCATTTTTAATTAAGATTACTTTTAAGAATGATAAATAATTTATT
>CAZVNH010000458.1:1492-2275 GCA_964628575.1 uncultured Thermoplasmatales archaeon
GATATGAAATATTTATTTGAACTATCAAAAGAACATGATACAATTCCAAAAAATGAGGTTTTTTCAATATTAAAAGCAGAAGATATAAGCTATGAATTAGTCGAAGAAAATAAAGATTTAATAGTTATTAATACTAAATCAAATTTAAAAGAGATAAAGAATTTATTAGATAGAGTATCTTATACTTTTAACATAGATTATCTTTTATTTACAAGTAATTTAGATTTAGATACCATTAAAAAAAAAGCTGTTGAAAATAGGATAAAACAAGATGGTTCAATAGTTGTTAGATATAGAAATAGATCTAATAATATAAACTCACAGAATATAGTTAGACTTCTTGCGTCGATTTATTCAAAAAATCGTACTGTTTCTTTAACAGATGCAGATATTGAATTAAGAGCATTAATTACCGATTCTAAATTATATGTTGGAGTAAAGATTTTCCAAATGGATAAAACTCAATTTGAAAAAAGAAAAGTACAATTTAGACCATATTTTTCACCGATATCATTACATCCAAAATTAGCACGAGCTTTAGTAAATCTTTCATGTATAAAAAGAAATCAGGTATTATTAGATCCATTCTGTGGAACTGGAGGAATTCTTCTTGAAGCAGGTTTAATGGGAATAACAACAATTGGAAGTGATATCGAAGAAAAAATGGTACAGGGCTGTATACAAACACTAGATCATTATAAAATAAAAAATTTTAAAATATATCAAACTGATATAAGTGGGATTCCTCAATGTATAAAAAAGGTAGATGCTGTAGTAACAGAC
>CAZVNH010000459.1:0-2250 GCA_964628575.1 uncultured Thermoplasmatales archaeon
TCTTAACAGCTGCAATAGATGGATCATATTCATCATCTATACTAGTTGTTAATTGAACAGGTGTATTCCAAGTGGATCCAAAATTAGTACTATTCATTATATAAACATCACGTTTAGTAAGAGTACATGCAGATGCATAGTTATCATAGGCAATATACAATTTATAACTTCCCCATTCAATATCTGGATGAGCATTTTCTGCATTATAAAATTCATCTGGATAACCGCAATAACCTCCAACAGATATTGTTGTCCAATTCTCACCGAAATCAGTTGATTTACCAAAATTAAGCACCCAGTTGTCAACACCCATCGAGTTATATACAATATATGCATACCAATAATCATAATCTGAACTATCAGTGATTATTCTAGGATTAGAAACACCTAAAGAGTTATATTGTACTGTATATACATCCCAGTAGGATGGATTATCTAGATCAATCCGGAATACTCTAACATAGGTATCCTGTTGTGTTACAGCCATTAATATCCAGTTTCTTGTTCCTTCTGCAATAGTAAGAGACGGATTATTAATATCACCTGCTCCCCAGAACCAATACCAAGCATACCAGTTTAAACCATTATTATCAGATCTATAAATTTTAATTAAATCATCATCAGCATATTCTATGGCTGTAAACAGAGTACCAGATTCTGAATTTGCAATAGAAGGATTAATGCTATCATTATCCCCTTTTACAAGTATATCACCTTCAGTCCATTCACGTGATCCCATATTTTCACCCTCAGAGACTAATCCTCCTTGCAATTCTAAATCATCTCCATTTTCTAATGGTTCATTATTTAATGAATTGATTGGTTGATCATATAGATCAGAAAGTTGATTTTCAAGATCTATTACAGAATCTCTATCCCCTGTTTCTTTAGCATTTGATAATTTTTGAACTAGTATTGATTCTTCATCACTTATCTTCAAAGCAGGAGGTGATTTGTCTGTTATTCCTTGCGGCTGATCTTGATAAATATTCTCAGGATATTTTGTATTATCTATTTTTTGATCCTCAACAAGCTCTGTAGTTATATCAGCAGTTTCTGATTCACTTTCTAACTCGCAAGATTCTTCATTTTCGATTGGAGATATTGGAATTGTCTCCTCTCGAACTCTTTCTTTATAAGAAGCAGGATCTATGATACCAATAATCTTATTTTTAGTATTGAACCCTATTAATCTTTCCTGGATATAACCATCAGCATTTTTATCAGCAATAATAACGATACATGGAAAACTAGAAACATCAAATTCATCTACATAATCAGGATTTTCATCTACATTTACTCTGAGAAAAACAAATCTATCATTATAATCATCTTCTAACTCATCAACAATAGGCATCTGTTGATTACAATAATGACACCATTCAGCATAAAAGAAGACAATTACAGATTTTTTTCCATCTAATAACTTATCAACCTGAGAGCTTAATGTTGACTTTGTTTCTTTTTCTTCTTTAAACTCTATGGGTAAATCAGCAGTTTTCCAAGCTGAAAAACCACCAATTAAATTACAAACGTTTTTAAAACCATTTTTCTTAAGATTTTGTATTGCTCTAATACTTTTTACTCCTTTTTCACTATAAACAATTATATTATCAGATTTATGAGATTCCAAAATGTTTAACAAACATGAGTCACAAGTGAAATCAGATAGAGGAATAGAAATTGCATCTTTAATGTGACCTGTTGCAAAATCATCAGATGATCTAACATCGATTAAAATAGTATTTCCCTCGGAGTTCATTAAATTATATGTTTCCTGAACTGTTATTTCATCATAATTAAAATTATAAAGCTGTGACTCCTTCTGAACATCTACAGGTAATGATTCAGTATTATCATTTAAATCGATGTTAGTATTTTTTATTTCATTATCAATATAATACAATATCTCGTTTCTATCTGTATAACCTTTAAACTCGATGAAATCGTATTCTTCATTGGTTTTATCATTAATCAAAAACATCGATGGATATACCGTTACATCAAATAGCTCTACTAGTTGAAGATTATCCTTTGCATTTATAGAAAAATCTTTAATTTCATCTAAGTAATCTCTACTAATACTTTCGATAATTACCTTTTGCTTATCACACCAGCTACAATCAGGTAGATAAAAATACAACAATATTTTTTGATTATTTTCTAATGTTTGATCAAAAACAGATATATAATTTTCTTCATTCTGTTCCTCCTTAAAATTTTACATCCGGACATTTCCGGATAAAAAGT
>CAZVNH010000460.1:0-2248 GCA_964628575.1 uncultured Thermoplasmatales archaeon
ATGATGATATAAATCAGTTATATCCATCATATTTCATTATTTTATCCTCTTCTACCATCATTATAACCAGAGAGGCATATTATTTTATCCATACCATTATTAATATATATGTTTGTAATATATAAAATTAATTATACAAAGAATTATTCAATTTTTTTTAGTAGATCTATAAAATATTAAAATTAGTTAAAATATTGCTCAATATCTTTAGATTATGATTATCTAAAATTTTATCGATGAAATTAAATAGATTATTAAATGGTATAGTTCTATCAATAGATTTCTTCCATTCATTTATCAAAGGATATCTATCTTTATTATCAGCACTTGGTATAACGTATGCTTTATTCCATATCCAAGGATTTAGATTGTTTGGTTGTGCATTTGGATTTTGTTCTTTATAATCATCCCAGTAATTACCTTCTTGTCCATTGTCCCATTTATTATTAGTACAATCAAAGGCGTTATTGGGAGAATTTTCTTGTGGATTAATATTATTGATAAAGTTATTATGATATATCTGGTTATTTGATGTATAACTTAAAATTTGAATTCCACACTGGTTATCTTTTATTAGATTTTCTGTTATAATATTATTTGTTAAATCATTATCCGGTTTTCCCATTACTACAATTCCTGCTAGATTGTTTATAAGTATATTCTTATGAATTGTATTATAAGATGAAGATCCACTTGTTTGAGATCCCCAAAATAATCCTAATCCAAAACAATGATCATTTTTTCCATCTATTGTATTTTCAATTACCGTATTATATGATGAATAATAAAGATCAAGTCCTCTCTTATTGTTAATGCATGAGTTGTTTTTTATTGTATTATAACTTGATCTACTTAGTACAAATCCATTTACTGAATATTTAATTGTGCAATCATATATTATGTTTGAATCAGATTTTGTTATATCTATACCAAAAAATGGATTATCGATAATAGTATTGTTGTAAATATCGTTGTTATTTGAATGAGCTAAACATAAACCAATATCATTATTTTTAATAATATTTTCATGTATTTTATTATTATCAGATAGCATTCTTATTCCTGGATATCCCGTGGGTATTTGATCATGATGAGCTATTGTAAATCCAGTTAATTCTACATTATCTGAGTTTATATATATTACATCGATTTTGTTGCTTGTTTGAATATATGTATCTTCTTTATTCTCTCCTATTAATTTGATAGATTTTTCAATAATAAGGTTTTCATTATATGGCGAAGAATAAGAATATACATAAATAGTATCTCCATCCTCTGAATTATTTATTGCATCTTGTATATTTGTATAGTTGCCATCACCATTTCCCCCGACATAATAAATATTTCCTTGGGTTTGTTTATTTAAACGAGTTTTCGATATTAATGCATTTGATGTTAAAGTATTATTTAAAAATAGAATAATAATTATAATCAAAATTATATTTATTTTAGAAATATGTGTTTTTCTCATCTATATATATTTTATATGTAATTATATATTAATATTTTGGTTATTTTATATTAAAATAGTGAATAAATTATAAAGATTTATTTAAATTATATTTGGCTATTTATAATCATATAATACAAGTATAATATCTTATTTCATTATTTAAAATATTAACTGAAGTATATAAAAAGGAAGAATGATAAGAGGTGTTTTTAGATTATTTATAAGAAATGTATTAATCTAATAATATTTTTCATTCACTTAAAAAAATATAAAATTAAATTTCAGAACGCCAGGAAAGTAAAACATTATTATATAATATACTAAAGCTTGTGAATACATTTTATTTTTAATATTTAGGAAATATTTTTTATGTTCATACAAAATTTTTAACCAAAATCAATATTTAAATAAAATAGAATTACAAAATAGATGAATAGATGGAGGAAATAGATAGAATCAAATAATATATTAATATAATAAAAAGGAGATAAATTATGAGAAAAATAAGAATATTATTTTTGGCAGGAATTTTATTTTTTAATATCTTAATGATAATAACCATTGATAATGGAGTAAAAGCAGATGGATTAACAATTTATGTTGATGATGATGGTGGAGCAGATTATACAAGAATACAGGACGCAATTGATAACGCATCTGAAGAAGATGTTGTTTATACAAAAAATGGACATTATTATGAGACTATTATTATTGATAAACCTTTAACACTTATGGGCGAAAGCAATGAAAATACTATAATAATTGGAGATAAATATGATACAACAATTGATGTTA
>CAZVNH010000461.1:0-2246 GCA_964628575.1 uncultured Thermoplasmatales archaeon
ACATTATGAAATCAATAAATATTTTTATATGTCCTTCTAAAGATCCAGCTTGCAGTTTAATAGGTCCAAAATCCTGATCAACAAGTAAATTAAGTTTATTCCAAACCCAATTTCCATTTAATTCAATAAAAATATCTTTAGGAAACTTATTATTAACTATATCTCTTATTCCTAAAGATATTTGTCCAGAACCTGTAAAATCTTCAAGAACAAATAAATTCATAAAACTACCAATATATGCACTCATTCCTAATTTTCCAATACTCCATTCTTCTGAATTTATACCTGCAGATAATAAAAATTTTGGTAATTGTTCATTAACATATTCTGCTTCTAAATCAATTGAGATAGTTGTAGCACTTTGTAAGTTAAAATCTTCTATATCAATAGTTATGAAGTTTTGTATCTCAATAAACAAATAAACTACATTAATAAATGAATTTTGATCGGTCAAAGAAAGAGAAGCTGTTATTTCAGGTGGATTAGATTCAAGTATATCTATTGTAAAGCTTCCGTCTCCTGAAAAATCAATTTCTGCTTCATCAACTATTAATTTTAAGGTACCAAAATTTTTCCCAAGATATATATCTACATCTAATGTAATTATTGAATCCCTTATCGTGAATTCATTTATTTTACCGCTTCCTGAGGCAGACTGGAATGTTTGAACCATTATTCCATTTTTATTTGCTATATATTTCACAGTTGATGAAACATCTGATAAATCAACTTTAAAATAACCAATATCAACATTGACTTTCTTTCCACTATCAAATATTAATGCATCTTCTAAAGTTACAATTCCATTTCCATTTGCAATTATCTTTGACTCTCTGCTTATTGGATTTACTAATAATTCTATACTAAATGATCCTTCAATATGTAGCTTGTACCATGAAGCATCTATTCGAGTTCCAGCGTTATCTATACCTATATGAAAATCGTTTAAATCAACATTACCAGAAGTAAGCTCTACCTCGATTTTTGGATATGCTCCTATATCAACCTCTATTGTTAGTTTTCCGCTATAAGTAAGTGTTGCTTCTCCATCTATGAACATATTTTTTGCGTTAACAGTTGCATAGAAATTTTCAAATAGAATATAAGACAAAGTTGCATCTAAAACTATTGAATCATCGATTGTTAAACTACCTGCACCACCAATATGTAATTTATCCCATTCTATATAAGCCTGATTTCCATTTAGTAGAACATAAAAATTATCTATTTTTAACACATCAGTTCCAGTTTTTCTAATCTCAATAGGTGGTTGACCTTTTAATAAACCTCTAAGATAAAGTCCTTTAACACTTGCTGTTGCAGAGATACTTAGAGATGAAACACCAGGAATACCAAGAGATGAAATATCAGCATTTACAAGTTTTAAAGCACCATCAATATCAATATATATTTCATCAGAACCAAAATCAATCTTTAATGACCCTTTAGCTGCCAAATAGAATTTTGAAAATGAGACTATTAAACCTCCAAATTTAATATAAGCACCTTCAATATTTGCTGTAATACCTCCATCCGAGCCTATAAATATTATTACATATTGTGTTTCAAGATTAAATGCTACATTAAAACGAAAATCTCCAATAAGATAAACAGAGTCAATATCAACGATAGTTGTTTCTTTAATATTTAAATACATATCCGAAATTTTAAATGTTCCTGTGTATCCTATTCCAATATTACCTGTTTCTATTTTTGGATTATTCTCATCTAGTATTATTTTCAAGTAACCATTAAGTTGTAGATCACAATCTAAACTGATATCTGCCTGAAAAGTAATAGCTTCTAGATCCTCAATATTTATAGAAAAATCAGATGATAAGGCAACAGATGCTTCATCAAGCTTAAACATTATCTCATCTGGCTTTTCATCATATGTATTAATATTAAACTCACCAATTATCGCACCAATTGTAATTTCAATTTTGTTTTCTATCCATAAATGAAAACCAGTGAGAGAGAGTACTCCTGTTCCATCAACATTAAGCTGAATGCTTCCACTCAAGGATGACCAAGATATATTAAATTTATCATTATTTGATTTAAAAGTAATAGCACCTTCAATAGAACCAACAAGATTACCAGCAGGTTTTTCAAATATTGAATTAAAAGCAACAGTTAAACTTGAACCAGGTCTAATCTCAATATAACCCTGTGAAAAATCATTACTAAACCAAAAATCAATATTATCAATATTTTCTATTGATGCTTCAATTACATGTAATTGA
>CAZVNH010000462.1:0-2239 GCA_964628575.1 uncultured Thermoplasmatales archaeon
GGTAAAGACATAGATGCTTTATATGTAGGCTCGATGAGTGCAGGCAGATTTGTTGGTCAAGAACATGTCGGCGCTCTTGTTGCAGACTGTGCAGGTTTTTCTCATCTTCATATCCCTGCTACACGCGTCGAAGGAGCATGTGCATCAGGAGGTCTTGCTGTTAGAGAAGGATATCTATCTATTGCTTCAGGTATTAATGATATAGTTGTTGTAGGTGGTATTGAGAAAATGAATGATGTTGCAGGAGCATCAGCAACAGAAACATTGGCAACAGCCGGTGATCAAGAATGGGAAGCATTCTTTGGAGCAACATTTCCTGGACTATATGCAATGATAGCAATGCGACATATGCATGAATATGGAACAACTAAAGAGAACCTTGCAGAAGTTGCAGTAAAAAACCATAGAAATGGTGCGTTAAATCCAAATGCACAATACAGAAAAGAAATAACAATTGAGCAAGCAGTAAACGCATCACCAGTTGCATATCCCTTAGGTCTTATGGATTGTTCACCTGTTACAGACGGTGCAGCATCACTTGTATTATGTGCAGCAGATATTGCAAAAAGATATACTGATAAACCTGTAAGGATTATTGGATCTGGACAAGGTTCAGATACTCTTGCTCTTCATTCACGTAGAGATATTTGCACAGTTGATGCAACAGTTTATGCAGCTAAAAAGGCTTATGAACAAGCAAAGATAACTCCAAAAGATATTGATGTTGCAGAAGTACATGATTGTTTTACAATCGCTGAAATACTTGCGATTGAAGATCTTGGATTTGTTAAAAAAGGAGAAGGTGGAAAAGCAATCCAACAAAAGATTACAACGATGGATGGTCAAATACCAGTAAATACTAGTGGCGGGCTAAAATCAAAGGGTCACCCAGTTGGTGCAACTGGAGTTGCACAAGTTGTAGAAATCGTTCAACAATTAAGAGGAGAAGCAGATAAAAGACAGATTAAAGATGCAAAAATTGGATTGACCCATAACATTGGAGGGTCTGGTGCAACCTGTGTAATACATATTATGGAGGGGGTATAAAAATGAAATCAAATGTTGCAAGATTTTGGAGAGAGATACCACAAAGATATAATTTAATGGGTAATAAATGCGGAGAATGTACAAAGATATTTTTTCCACCTAAAGAGTCGTGTCCAATATGCCGTATAAAAAGTATGGGTTAAATTCACGATAAAAAAATATCTGGAAAAGGTGAGAATTAAACCATCACAAATATTAATGTGGCACCTGAAGATTTTGAAGAACAAGTTCCTTATCCTGTAGCAATAGTTAAACTTGATGAAGGACCAAAAGTAACTGCACAAATTGTAGATTGTGATATCAAAGATGTAAAAATTGGAATGCGTGTTGAATCAACTTTTAGAAGAATACAAGAAGATGGATATATTGGTGCTATTTATTATGGATATAAATTCAAGCCTGAAGAGGTAAATAAATGAATATTAAGGATACATTATCTGAGAAAATCGCAGGAGAAATAACCTTAAGTCCGAAACCAGGTCAAACAATTCGTAAATGGCGTAATGTATTTAGAATTACTCAAACTGAGCTTGCCAATTTCTTGAATCTTTCACCAAGTGTAATTAGTGATTATGAATCAGGTCGTCGTAAATCACCAGGTATTCAGACAGTTAAAAAAATAATTGAAGCATTTGTTAGAATAGATGAAAAACGTGGCGGAAAAGTATTACATCAATATGATTCGATGATAGAAACACAGGAAGGAATTCTTGAAATCATGGAATATCCTTATTCTATCCCAGCAAAAGATTTTATTAAAACTATTGAAGGAAATGTACTGACAACAAGTCCAATTGGTTTAAAGAAAAACGTTAAAGGATTTACTCTTGTGGATAGTGTTAAAACAATAGAAACAATTAATTCAGGTGATTATAATCGTCTTTATGGATGGAGCACTGAAAGAGCAATCATCTTTACAGGTATTCGTTATGGTCGAAGCCCTATGATTGCTATAAGAGTTCATCCTGTAAAACCTACTGTAGTTGTTTATCATCGTCCAGGTAGTGTTGATGCCCTCGCGATTAAACTTGCGGATAGAGAAAACATACCTCTTGTTACAACAAATCTTGCACAAGATGAACTTAAAAAACGACTTATTAAAATAGGTGAAAAATAGAATGGATTTAATAGGTCTTTGCAGTATTTGTGGAAAACCAGGAGCAATGCATACCTGTCATTTATGTGGTAGAAT
>CAZVNH010000463.1:0-2239 GCA_964628575.1 uncultured Thermoplasmatales archaeon
ATTTTCCTGTTAGTAAACAAATTATGAAAGATTCTAATGAGATATTATTATATGGTATGCAGAAAGCAAAGGATTCAGATGTACCAGTAGTTTTACATACTGAGAGTACCACTCCTAAAAGCTGTAAAGAGTTTGTTGAAATGGGTAAAAAAATCGGACTTCCTGCAGAAAAAATAGTAAAGCATTATGCGCCTCCTTTAATTTTAAAAGATGAAAATTATGGTTTAATGCCATCTGTTCTTGCAAGTAGAAAAAATATTATTGCAGCTATTGAAAAAGGAACTCGTTTTTTAATGGAGACTGACTATATTGATGATCCAAGAAGGCCGGGAGCGGTCCTTGGACCAAAAACTGTTCCTAAATTGACATTAAGTTTATTAAAACAAGGCGTTCTTGATGATCAAAAAATAAATCTGATTCATAAAATAAATCCTGAAAAGACGTATAATATTTGTTTGAATGAATAGTGTTTTAAATAATGATTTTATTTTAGGTTGATGGTTAATATGTCTGCAAAAGCAAAAAAAATTAGCACAAGAACAAAGATTTACATTTTAATAGTAGCTTTAATTATAATAGGAGTTGCTTATTTTATATTAAATCTGCCTGAGGAAAAACCTAAATATAATCTAGATCAGATTTTTGCAGATCCTGATTATTACATAGAAAAAGGAGAAATCATTGTTATTGGATATTATTATTCTCAAGAGCAGGCTTTAATAAAAACAACGTTTGATAATAATCCTTACCCTGAAAAAATGTTGAGACTAGATAATGTAACAGGTTTAGGATTAATTAATGATAGAAAATATGAAGTAACTGGAGAATTACATTATGTTGGTGAAACTCCAAATCAAACTCTGGAATTAATAGTTAAAAATGCCAAAGAAGTATAAATATTTCTAGGACATTATTATCCTATATATTTTAATTCTTCTGATTTTTCTTTTGAAAGTCCCTCGATTTCTTTTAGTTGTTGAGCAATATGTTCGATTTCTTTTGCTTTACGTTCTAAAGCAGATAGGTTTACATTGATATTTGTAATACTCATTAGAATTTTTAATACAGCTTTCGCGCTCTTTGGATCTACAAGATATCCAGGTGTTTCACCCATAAAGCAAGTACCTTCCATGTTTCTTAATTTACCAAGACCTAAAAGAAGACCACTAGCTCCAACTATTCCACCACCAGGTTCATTTTTCTTAAAAACGGCTCCATGTTTTTTCATGATTTTTACAAGATATTTATCTGTTGTAGCACATAGTACCTTTGGATTTGTAAGCTCATGGCCTAGACCATATCCACCAAGAGTAAATAATTCCTTTACACCGAGTTCTTCTGCAATGTCAAGTATTTTTTCAACAAGCTCATATTGTCCTTGTGAAGAAAGACCTTGATAATCCCCTGTTAATAATATAAGATCACGTTGGTTTTTCTTTTTTGCTTTCCAATAAAAAAATTCGTTATTGACAAGCTCTATTGTACCATCTGGATTGATAAAAACCTGTGGTGGAAAATCTTTACAATGAAGTTCTGCAAATTTCTTAGCATCAATTGTATCAATGAGATGTTCGACAGCTAATTTACCAACATTACCAATTCCAGGTAAACCTTCGATTAGTATTGGGTTTTTCAATTTAGGCTTTTTAGAGGTATATCTAACAGTTACATAATCCATATCAATCAACCTTTTTTTTGTATTTTTTTTAACTTTCTTCTATAATTACCATAATTATCCTGAGGAGAAAATCTTGGAGGGTTCTTCGAAATTGTTTTTTGTTTACAAGTTTTACAGACAATGTTTAATGTGTATTCTCTGCAGTATTGGCAATATAATAACTTTGGCATTTATTCCTCTAATTTTCTATGAAATTCACAATCTCCTTTTTTTTGTTTAATATTATTTTCAATTTTTTCTACTGATTTTTTCATTTCTTCCTCAGCTATTTTATAATCAGGAGCTTTAACCGTGATCATATATTTAGGAGCACCGATGTATTTTACTTTTATTTCTACATCTTCATATTCACTTGTTTCTGCTTCTAAAAGAGCGTTTTTGATATGATTTACTCCGTCAGGGAGCCAAGATGTTACATTAATATAACCTTTGATATCAACATATGGAATTGTAATATTGGATTTCGCTATTTCTTCAAAAGCATCTATCCAATCACCTTTAAAACCATCTTTTTTTAGGGTTTCTATATCATATGCAGCTTCGTCAAAAGCTGCATAAAGA
>CAZVNH010000464.1:0-2228 GCA_964628575.1 uncultured Thermoplasmatales archaeon
GGTGTGGGCCATGTCGCATGGTCGGACCAATAATTGATGAACTTGCAAAAGAAATGAAAGGAAAAATAGTATTTGGAAAATTAAATGTTGATGAGAATCCTCAGATTTCTTCAACCCATCGAATTATGAGTATTCCAACTTTACTAATTTTTAAAAATGGAAATCTTGTAGATAGAGTAATTGGAGCATATCCTAAAGAAGAGCTTAAAAAAAGATTAGAAATTCATCAGTAACTATTATTAGTTAAACATCCTTTACAATAGATAGGGGTTATATACATATGAAAAAATTAAAAATTATAATAATTATGATATTTATTCTAATAATTTTAATTTTTTCAGGTTGTATTGAAGAAAAATCAACGGATGAGAACAATACCAATCCTGATAATAATCCAGACAATAATCCAGATGATGATCAAAATGATACTGGTGAAGATTTTACTTTTATTGATATGAATGGATTAGAAAAAAAATTAAGTGATTATCGAGGAAAGGTAGTAATTTTAGATTTATGGGCTACTTGGTGTGGACCTTGTCAATATCAAATGCTTGAATTGATTAAAGTATATGAAAATTATAGTAGGAATGAGTTAGAAATTTTTTCAATTAATATTGATGAAAGTGAGGATCTTAAAGATATTACTGATTTTATTGATCTTTTTGCACAATATGGCTATTCCTTATCTTGGATTTTTGGTAATGAAAAGGATAATTTGGAAAAATATATGAAGGAGCAGTCAATTCCAACTCTGGTCATTTTTGATCAAATGGGGAGAATTTATCATAGAGAAGTAGGATTAAGTGTTTTTGATAGCATTCCTTCAGGAGCTCCTCAAGATACAACAAGAATTAAACCAATAATAGATGAAATAATATAATAATATGGAGGTGAAAAAGATAATGAAAAAAATCAAAAAAAGCATTATATTTGGAATCATAGTTATAATGAGTTTTTTATTATCCACTTTGATAACTGTTGCTGTTCCATCATATGATATAGAAATTAATCCAAAAAAACCAAAAGCTAGTTCAACTGTTACATTTACTGTAACGTTTTCGGATGACACTCCGACAGCTGTAAATATTATTGTTGCAGAATGTAAATTAGTAGAAAATGATGAATCTTGTTTTGCAGATACAATCAATGAACCGATGGATAAAATTGAGTCTGGTAAATATCAAAAACAGGTAACTCTTAAACATTCTGATGCAACCTATATCAAATATTGGTTAGAAGTTGAAGAAAACGGGGAGATAGAAGATCTTAGTGATGAACTTGTTCAAATTGATCTGGATGTAAGTAATAGTGGTGGAGGAAACGGAGACTCTGAAGAATCTCCTGGATTTGAGTTATTTATACTGGTAATATCGTTAGTTTTCATAATAACAATAATCAGGAAAAAGCGAGAATCATGAGATTTCAAATAAAACGATGGATCTCTCAATTTTTCTTTTTTATTACTACAAATCTTGGAGCAGTTGGTATAAAAACAGGTTTTTGTTATCCTTTTTTTTATTGTAACTCATGTCCTGCAGCAACATCTGCCTGTCCTATTAGACCTATTGAAATAGGAGTCAAAGATTCAAGTTGGAGATTAATTCTTTATCCTTTTTTGATAATTGGAGCTGTTGGAGTTGTGTCTGGACGAGCTGTTTGCGGTTGGGCATGTCCTATTGGTATGTTACAAAGAGGTACAGGTCGGGTCCCTCGTTATATAAAAAAAAAATTTCCTAGAGTAAAAAAGATTGCCGATTTAAGAATTGATGGTTATCTTAGATATCTAAAATATATAATTTTTATAGCTTTAGTCTTTGTAACAGTTGTATTAATTGGTTTTATGTTTACAGATGTCTGCCCTGTTGGATTTCTTGTTGGTACAATCCCGATTTCAATTCTTTTTCCTGGTGAATATGTACCTAATGAATATTTTTATGCAAAATTTGTGATTTTCATTCTTTTTATTATTCTTATATTCATTGTTGAACGTGGATGGTGCAGATATTTTTGCCCAGTTGGTGCAATGCTTGCTCCTTTCAATAAAGTAAGTATGTATAAAGTTGAAGTAGATAAAGATAAATGTGTTCATTGTAATGTTTGTAAGGATGTCTGTCCGATGGGTATTGATGTTCCTAATATGGATCGTGATCCAGAATGTATCTTTTGTGGAAAATGTATAAATAATTGTCCAGCAAATGTAATCAGTTATAGGAGGCCAAAAATTAATG
>CAZVNH010000465.1:0-2221 GCA_964628575.1 uncultured Thermoplasmatales archaeon
GTGGTAATCCTGTTGCTGATTTTATTTGGAATCCTGAGGATCCTAATATTGGTGAAACTGTTACTTTTACTTCAACAAGTACAGATCCTGATGGAGGAAATATTGAGATTTGTGCTTGGGATTTTAATAATGATGGAATTGATGATAAATGGGGCAAGTTTGTTGAGTATGGGTATGAGGATAATGGTGTTTATTGTTGTAAATTAACAGTAACTGATGATGATGGTCTGCAGGATTATATTGTTAAGGATATCGTTGTTGGTGTTGGTTCATTTCCTGATTTATTATTCATTGAGGATAATTGTATAATTCCAGATTATATGATTGAAAATGAGCTTTATAGGTTTGAGTTTCAAGTTATTAATAATGGTTTTTCAAGTACAGATATTGAACCTGCAATAAGGTTTCAATATTTATATCAAGATAATCCTGAATGGATTCAGATTGGTGAAACCAAACATGTTGATATTCTTAATATCGGTGAATCGGATACTGTGTTTTGGGATTTTTATACTGATTTTACAGGTAATTATCTCTTTAAAGTAAATGTTGATTATCCTGATGAAATATTTGAAGAAGATGAAAGTAATAATGAATTTTTTATCGGTAGAAATGTTTACCAATTATTTCAAATAACTCCGTTTTACGATTATGATTATGAAACAAATCTTATTGATATTCAAGCAAAAATTAAAGATATGATTTCTGGAGATTATATTACTTCGGGTAGGGTTATTTATTCTATTTATTATGATAATAATTTATTTACCTCTGGTCTGTTAAATTATGATTCAAAAAGTAATTCCTGGAAAGTCAATGATGTATCTGTAGAGAATATAGTAGATGGAACATTGTGTGATGCTTATATTAAATTTGATGATTCAGTTGGTTCTTTTACTTTTAGAAAAACATCTGGTAAGTCTCAGTTAACTGGTATTGTTTATGCTCAGGGTGAACCAGCTGGTGCTTTGGTAAAATTATATAAATGTCCTGATGAGGAAAATCCTATCAGTCAGCAAACCTCTCAATCTTATGGTTTTGATTTTGGATATTTAGGGGCAGGTCTTTATAAATTAGAAGCAACTAAATTAGGTTATTTTGATGAAAATGTTTACGTTGATCTTAAACCTGATCTTTCACAGCCTCATTTTGAAACAATTTATTTGTTAGATAGAGATTCAGATAGGCTTTCTAGATTACTTGATCCGGTTTACGACTCATGTACTAATCTTCATTTTGATATTCTCGATAAAATGTGTTATTCTGTTCAGAAAATTAAAGATGATTTTAAAACAGAATGGTATGATGTTGGTAGAGAAATCGCCTCAACTGTTGCTTCAGTAATAATTTTAGGTGGTTATGATCAAGCTCTGGCTTTACATGATTTAATCTTAAATGATCAAAGTTATAAAATAGTTCTTGACACATTATTAAAGGGATCGTTTCGTGTATTATCTGATAAAATTTATGATATATTATCTGAAAGTTCTCTGAATACATTAAAATCAGATTTACTTAATTTATTTAGTGATAATTTACCTAGTATAGGTGATATACGTGGGGATCAATTAGTACTGAAATGTGAATCTATTTTAGATAATGCTTATGATGAGTATCAAAGTATTGCGGAAAATATTAGTTTTGATGATGAAAACTTTAATTGGAAAAGGGCTGATATTTTTGCAAATTGGATAGCAAGTATTTTAAATTATGGTAGAGGTGTATATTATGTTCCTATTATATTTGAAGAGCCTAGAGCTTTTCTTTTTAAGGATGCTTATGATAATTTTTGGACTGCGGCTTTAGCTAATGCTTTTTCAAGTGGTGTTTCTGATGGTTTTGATTGGGCAACAATTGCATTATGTATTGTTGCAGTTATTTGTTTATTTATTCCAGGTGCGCAAGGTGTATCTTTTACAATTTTTAGTATGGCAGCAGGTTTGAATTTAGCTAGTACTATTGCTGATATTGTTGATACTGGTGTTGATGGTTGGGAATGGTCTATGTTTGGTTCAGAACTTGGACCTTTTGTTAATGATTTACCTATGATTCCAAGTGTTTTTTATGATGCGTCAGATCTTCTGTTAGAAAGAGAGTTAAATAATCTTGAGTTCTTTAATAAAACTAAGAATTTTAAGGCAAAAATTATCGACGTAGAACTTGATTATAGTTATATTGATGATGATGGTCATAAATGTATTAACACAGATATTAATGGTGA
>CAZVNH010000466.1:0-2220 GCA_964628575.1 uncultured Thermoplasmatales archaeon
GGATTTGATTATCATTTCCGCTACTGTGATCATTAGAATCGCTTTTGACATTATTATCATTATTTTTCTTATTATTACTGAGTATATCTACTATATCTCCATTAATCATAACATATGCTAAAGATAAGCTTACAATTATTATTAAAACTGCAAGAATAGCAATCACTATTTTTCTTTCATTATCTGCAACCATATTAATCTTACATATAACAAGTTATATTAGTAGTTTTAGATATCAACTGTTCCTTTTTTACCGCATTTTGGACATTCAAGATGTACTGTTTCACCGAATCGACCTTTACAATCAATTTTCGCACTACATTTTGGGCATATAACAGTTTTTGTTATTTCATCATTTTCAGTTATAATATGTTCATAATGAATATTATTATCAAGAACATAGAACATATGTGTATTATCAACATTTGAAGAATAATGAATTATTGGTTTACCTAATTCTTCACTTGTTTTAATTAAATCATCCAAGGTTTTCATCTTTATTATCTCTGCACCTATTGGTCTTTTAGGTAATCTATCAATTTCAACTATCCATTCACCATATTTTCTAATAATTCTATTAACCATTCTATCTGTTTTTGTGATATCTCCTGCATCATTTTTAGTAACAATTGCTCCAACAAATATTAAAACAAGACAAAGAATAGAAACATTACTCCATTTTGCTCTTTCCTTTTCAACCTCAGGTTTATCGATAATATCTACATCTGTATCTGAAAAAGAAATGCGGTTTGTAAGAGGCTCATTTAATTCAATAATATTAGAATTCAATGGTATGTTTATTGATGGTGAGTAATCCTGATTTATACTATTTTCTTCTGTTTTAACTTTTCCTTTTATATTACATTGAATAATTAATTGAGGATTGGCTGCTCCAACACCTGTTTCAGTATCAATATTATCTAAAATACCTTCATATAGTTCGTAGTCAATAGGAAAACTTAAAGTAAAACTAGTTCTTGTTCCAGTTGTTGAAAATTCCTTTTTTGGAACAAATGTATATGTTTTTGTCCAAATATCTGTTTGAAGAAGACATACAAGTTCATAAGTTCCTACTATTTCTGCTGGTTCACTAATTGTAAAAGTATATGTAAAATTACATTCAATATGATCTACTATTTTTCTAAATGCTTTTCCTCCAGGTGGAAGTACTGTCTTATTATCATATATTGTATTATTTTTTAAATATATAGTATAATCAAAATCTCCTTCTTTAGTATACGAATAATTAAACTTACTTTGTTTAATACTATCAGGCTCTTGATATGCTGCATTTACATTAAAAAGCGATAATATAAATATTAAACCAAGGACCAAAAACATAGTCATTCTAACTGTTTTTTGTAATTTAATTCTAGTTGTAAGAGTTTTTTTTATTTTAGTTAACATCTTTTCATTTACTTTTATTCTAATATTTTTCATAGATATTCACCTTAGTTTATTGGGTTTGGCACCCCTTTTAATAAATCGTTAAAGAAGATTTGAATCCAACCAAGCTCAGGGATTTTAAAAACTGCTTTTCCAATTATTTGATTTTCAGAAACTGGATTAGAATCTGGCTCTTCATTGGCATCTCCTTTAACTATAAAGGTTCTTCCATCTTCATCTTCTTGAATTTCTACTACACGATGTATTATAGGTACATCATCTCTAATAAATTGGATTATATCACCAGTTACAATTGAATCAGGGTCTACTTCATCTACTATAACAATATCACCAACATCGAATTCTGGTTTCATACTTCCACTGTAGATCACTGTTGGTTCTACTCCAAGATAACCATAAGAGAAAAATATAATGATCACTGTGAAAATAGCTACAATAGTCCATCCATGTCCTATTGGTTTTTTTCTAGGTCTACGTATTGGTTTTTCAACTGCTGGTAATATAGAATCCTGTAGCACTACAAAGCCAATAGCAGGTGCAATTGTTCCAACAAGTGCAAGTATAGTCCAGTGAGGATTTGGTAATATTGGTGAGAACCATTCAAAAGCCATTATTGTTCCAATATATCCCATTGAAGCTGTTGCTCCACCAAGATAGGATAAGTATGATGCTAAAAGACTCATAGCAAGAGTGGTAATAAATACGCTTCCAAGAAACTCTAAACCAACTTCTGGAGCGCTAAAATCAAGTTTTACAAAATCACTAGGTGTTAAACGAATAAAGAGAAATAATAAAGTTATTAATATAAGCCAT
>CAZVNH010000467.1:0-2215 GCA_964628575.1 uncultured Thermoplasmatales archaeon
CATCAGAGCTTTGTTCTTTTTTCATCTCAATTTTTTGATCAGGTTCGATTTCAATAAGACCATATCTTCCAACATTTATTTCAATTCCATTAAAACCTTCTTTAATATACCCATTTATTATTTTTATATTCGTTCCAGTTTTTATTTTGTTGTTTTTAATAAGTTCAACATCTTTATCCCATAATGCAAGACCACATGATCCTGTCTCATCTGTAATTTCAAGGTTAGTTACTCTTCCAATTGATCCGTTTTTTCGATTAAAGTTTCTATGGTTTTTTATTTCTGTTATTTTTCCAATTATTGTACATTCAGTTTTAGGTTTTAATTCTGATATTTTAGTATAAACTTGGTTGTTTCTTCCAAGTTTATCAAGAATTAAAAGTGCGGCAGATTCGTCATCTAATAGATGGTCATATTCCTCTTGAATTTTATGAATTTCTTGTATAAATTCCTCTTTTGATTCAATATCTTTTATTTTCTCATAAAGACTTTTTATTGTTTCTTGCATCCTAAAAATATGTATGTATTTTTGTTGTTTAAATTTATTTAATTTTATCTTTTATAACTTTTAACTTGATCAAGTGTGTGCTTCCAATCTATAATATCTCTGCATTTTCCACAATAACCATTTTGTAGGTCATAGTCTAATTTATTGAGTTTTTTTCCACAATATTTGCATTTATAATTATTTTTAATATCTTTTTTATCCATTTTTTTATATCGTTTACTAATCAATTCCAATCCAATATATATCTACGGGATCACCTGATGTAACAGCTGTTAATGTTCCACCTACACCAATTTCTTCATACCAAAGCCCAACAACAAAGTCATCTCCATCAATTGATAAAATATTTGCATGAATTGCTCTTCCATCTGAACTATCAAAGATAGGTGTTACAACAATCCGAGCATCTGAACTAAGATCATGATTAATTATACTTCCATTATATACATCAGTTTCCTTATTATATTTTATTTTTATATCCATTTTTGCATAGGTTACTGAATCATCTGCAAGTTCACTTGTATCCACTGCACCTGACGCTATTTCAGATGAATCAACTGCATCACTGCCAATGTCAGCAGAGGTGATTGATCCATCTATTATTTCTGCTGATCCTACTGATGCTGAAGCAATTTCACTAGCTGTTACAGCGTCTGTTCCTATATCATTACTTGTTATTGTATTATCAAGAATTTTAACACTTGTTATTGAATTATTTGCAAGATCCCATGTGTTTATTGTTTGATTTTTTATTTTAATACTAGTAATGGATTCGTTTGTAACATTTATAGAACCTGAAATTTCACTAAGTGCTTCATCTGCAATATGATATAATTCAATTGTTTGACTTTGTATCTGGTCTCCTGATATCGCATCAGTAGCAATTTTTGAAATTCCTGCATCTGTTATATCGCTGTCTGTTATTGTTTTATCTGCGATTTTATCACCTGTTACAGCATCATTTTTAATAAAGCTTGTTTCAATGCAATCTGCTTTCAAGACTTCAGGTTGTATTACAAAACCAAGAATTAAAGCAACAACCGCGAGAGCTATTGCGATACCTCCTAGAATCGTTGGAAATTTTGATTGTGATGATGTTGATTTTTCTGGTATCGGTCCTTTTATAGGTGGTTGAGGAGGAACTATTGGTTTTGGTTGTGGTTTTGTAGGTGGTGGAGCTGTTGGTTGTGGAGTTGTTGTTGGTGGTGTTGGTGGTGGTGTTGATGGTTTAGGTGTAGGTGGCGGAGGAGTTGGTACAGCTACTGGTTTAGCTTTTGGTTTTTCCTTTTTTGGTGGTGCTTTTTTCTCTGGTTCAACAGGTTTATGAACTGGTTCTTCTGCTTCCATTAGTTTCGTTCCACATTTTATACAAAATTTATCAATTTCCTCATTTTCTGCTCCACAATTATGACAATATTTTTTCATAATCCTCTCCCTCTTAATCCTCTTATTAAATATATTTTGAATGAATATTTAGTTTAAAACTGTTCTGAAAAAATAAAAGATATATATTTTAAAAAAAAGATTTTATAAGAGGTTTATTAGACCTCTTAATATTTGTATAATGTTTGGATTTTTTTCAAAGAATTTGTTTATTATATCTATTGTTGTTGGGTATGTTTTTTGTCTAGTTTTTGATATTTTAACGGTTAATGGTTCTGACCATTCGCTGAATTTTGCATCATTGTTAAATGCTGATACTTTTAC
>CAZVNH010000468.1:0-2212 GCA_964628575.1 uncultured Thermoplasmatales archaeon
ATCAAATCCATCATGTGATAAATCTAACTAGCCCTAAAAATGCAGTAATTATAAGTATAATTGTATAAATCCTTGTTGGTTTAATATAAACTCTTTTACATTCTAACAATTGCCGATCTTTATACTTATTCAAAAAATTTTTATTGTCAAATGATTTTTCAATTTTGTTCATAATATCTATAAATTTTTGAGTAAAAGTAAAGGGATTGGTATGTTCTAATTCAGATAAAATTTCTATTATTTTTGTTTTTTTATTGTTTTTTGAATTTTTTATGTCTAACTTCAGTATTTCTTCCGATAAAAGGATTAGATTAGAAAATTTTATTATTTTACTAGATTCTTTTACAAAAAAAACATTAAATTCTTTTAAATAAATTCTATATGTCAGCCATATACAATTATATGCTTTTATTTTTTCAACATCTGATTTTAGAGTTTTTATCTTATCTTTTGAATAAGAAAAAAATTCATTGTAAAATTTTCCAGATTCAAAGTAAAGAGGAGAAAAAAGGAAAGAAAAAATGAATATGAAATACAAGATGATTATTAATAAAACAGAATCTTCTGCTCCTTTGAAATAAGATGTTTGAATGACGACTATTAATACTAACATAATTGCAAAATTAATCAGTAATGTGATAAGAAGCAGGATGCCTTGTACTACCTTACACCATAATTTTAGATATTTTATCGTTCCCTCTAACATATTAAAATTTAATTTTTCATTTAAATAAAAGATGGTTACAAAAAACCCACCAAACACACAATATGGAATTGAATATATTAGATCAAATTCTGCAGTTGGGATTCCATAAGGAGAACTAATATCTAATGTTTTCATTATAACAATGAATAAATATAAAAAAATTGTAACTACAAGGACAGAATTCAAAAATTTGTTTTTCATTAGTATTTCCATAAATGTTCTATAAGATACTGCCAATAAACGAAATTCTTTTTTTTCTTCATCCGCCAGATTTGGAAGATTTGATTTATCATCCAATTTTAGTGATATCATTTTTCCCCGGAACTCAATATTAAAATTGGTATTATTTTATAAACTTATCCTTAAAGAATGTTCAATAATATCAAAAAAACATTAAAATTTATTCATAGAGGTAAATTGTATCATTTGTAACAATAACTCAATAAAATCTTACATACATAACACCACTTTTATAAGGAGAAAAACCATACTTTTCTCGAAGAAAGTTAACAATTTCAAAGGCATTTTTATCACTCAAAATAATAATGGAAATAGTGTATACATTCAATCTACATTAGGCCAGGATTTTGTCCAAAATAATGGTCATAATGGCTTAATTGATGATTTTGAAAAGTGGCTATGAAAGCAAAACAATAAAACACTTTACAAGCGTTTTAGAATGAGAACACCTTTGAAACCATCTAATCAGAAACAAATTGTTAAGAAAGTAAAAACCGCAATTAAAAGAGATATGAATATTTCTCCAGAAAACCGTTCATATAATGATCTTAAATCTTGGGAGGATTATTGCTATGAAACCTATAACTATAATGGTAACGCTACTCGTTTCATTGCAATAAACAAATTTTTAACATTCATTGATAGAGAAGATTGGAAACTATCAACACCTCCTGCAGAGTATAGAATTTATCCAACACTAACCGAAGAAGAAAGAACACTTTACCTGTAAACAATAGACAAATACTATCCGCCACTTGGTGATAGAAACATAGACGAAATGTTACCAATGCAACTAAAGAAAGTAATGGATCGTTTTATTGTTCTAATGCAGACTATGCTATGCTGCAGACTAACAGAAATATGCATCATAGAAACAAGAGATGTAGATTTCCTGCGACATAAAATAACACTAAGAGATTCAAAACACATGAAATCATAATAAGATCAGGAATGGAAGATGCACTACTAATGACAAAAGAAGTAGAAGCAGCACTAAGAGATTGGCTAGAGATAAGAAAGAAAGTTATTGCAAAAGAGCCTGTTGATGAAAAATATTTGTTTATCTATCCAGCGGGAAACAATGCAGGAACAAGGATACATTACTGGAAAATATGGAGAGTATGCAAAAAAGTTGGAAGGCTAGCTGGTATTAAAGATATTAAGACAACACCATATCTGTTAAAAAGAACAGAAATCACTAGGGATTGCGATAGAGGATTAAACATTAGAATACCACAAATTCGGGCAAGACACACTAGTCCAATG
>CAZVNH010000469.1:0-2204 GCA_964628575.1 uncultured Thermoplasmatales archaeon
GAGCTATATTTGGAGATTTTTTTACTGCTTTATTGATATCAATTTTTGAATTTTTTGGATATGATTTATAATCTGCCATTCAATATTCAACACTACTCTTTCAACACGCCTTAAATCAACGGAACCAGTGATCTTAAAAATAAGAAAAGAGGTTTATTATACAAAACCAATTTATGGTGCTTTATAGCATCATTGATTATATTTGTGTTAAATACTCTAGAATTGAATATGCGGCAGTAGGTATATTTTTAAAAGAATTATTAATATAAAATATTTTAGAGGTAAGGGATGAAAAAAATTACTTATTTATTCATTTTATTTTTATATATATTATCTTTTTTTATAGTTATTAATGGGAATATATCTGCAACCTCAATTGAAGGTTCCTATACAAAAATCCACTGTAATGTTAATATTAGCTATATAGAAAATAACCTTTGTGAAGAGGAAAATTGCTCTCCAATAATTGAAAAAGATAATTATGGATATTGGTATTATATTGACAATACCTTTGGAATTTTAATCGATGAAGATGTTTTATACGTTTATACACAAAATATTTCAGAAAAAGTAATTGATTTTATTATTCCTGCAATTAAGGAGGATATTAAACCAGTTCTTAATTATATTATTGAAAATAATTTAACAGGAGATTGGAATGATTTTTATAATTATCAACCATGTGATAAATATGGACATAAAATAATAAAGATAGACAATATTTGGTACTTAGACTCTCATTCATACATAAGAAATAAGGATAATTCAATGGAATATGTTACTGGATTTTCATATTGTTTTTTCTTAGTTCCAATAGTTATTTTTGAAGTTCTAATCTTAGGGACATATTTTTTCCCTCCATTAACCATAATGATATTAATATCAATCCTTGTTATATTGGTTTATTTTATTAGTAAAAAAAGAATGATAAAGCTTTATCTTTTACCAATATTTTTAGGATTTTTAGGAGGAATTATTGGTCTTATATATTACTATAGAAAATATAAGAATAAAAAGATAGGGCTAATACTATTTCTTATAGGTTTATTTGAGAGTATAATTTTATATATTTTTTATTTTTATCTTATAATTTGATTTTTTTAATTTTACACTTGAATGACTAAGCAAATTTTACAATTTTCAACAATTATAGATTAACATTCTCATAAATTATTATAATATTTATTTTTTGTAATTTTTATTAGGTAAATTATCTCTTTGCAATGTTTATTTTGTTTTCATCATGGGCAAATTTTATTTATATATTATAGTTCAGGTTGAAATTAATGTTTCTTAATATACTAACAAACATATTTGGTGAAGATTTCATTTGGCAGGATATTGTTGTTGCTGTAGTAAGTTTGATGTTTGGTCTTATTTTAATACCTCAGCTTATTGAGGTTTATAGAGGTAAAACAACACTTAATCTTTTTTCTGCTAGTGTTACAACAATAGGTCTTTATGTTCTTGCTATCACTTTTTTAACAATCGATCTTTGGCTTTCTTTTCTATCTGATGTAATTGCTGGAACTGTATGGTTTTTACTTTTTATTTTCTCATATAGAAATTTAAAGGAAAATTAATTAGATAATTACAAGAATCTTTTTAATAAAACTCTGTTGATCTGTGGATTTCCATTTTTCTTAATAAGATCAGGAGATGTAATTACTGCTCCATCAAGGGCATTTTTACAGGAGCATTTTCTTTCATAATTTATTCTGGGTATTAGTCTTTTGATTATCTCTGCTGTGTTTTTATCATTCTTTTTAAGGTTTTCAACAACTGAGCTTACACTTACATCTTCTTCTCCTTCATACCAGCAATCATAATCAGTAACTGTTAGTATTCCACACACGCACATCTCTGCTTCACGAGCTAGTTTTGCTTCAGGTGCAAGTGTCATACCGATTACATCAGCATTCCAACTGCGATAAAGATTTGATTCAGCTCGTGTCGAAAACTGAGGACCCTCCATGCAAATGTACGTTCCACGATGCAAATCTACTTTTTGCTCTTTTATTGCATTATAGGCAATATCAGATAGTATTTGACAGAATGGATCTGCAAATGCGACATGAGCAACAATTCCTTCCTCAAAAAAAGTGGTTTTTCGTTTAAATGATCTATCTATAAGCTGATCTGCGATAACAAAATCACATGGTTTAATATTTTTCTTAAGACTTCCTACAGCAGCAGTACTAACA
>CAZVNH010000470.1:0-2197 GCA_964628575.1 uncultured Thermoplasmatales archaeon
CAATAACTCCTGCAAGCATCTTTACAAAAGTAGTCTTTCCAATTGCATTTGGTCCGACAATACCTATTATTTCCCCCTGACGAATAGTACCTTTTTCAATATCGAGATTAAAACCATTAAAAGATTTTGATAGATTATCATATGTTATAAGAATGCTCATTTGTTGTCGTTGTTTTGGAGGATGAGCAAAGAATTCGATTTTTTCTCCAAAACGTATATTCTCCTCTTTTAGATAACCAGATAAATAAGTATTTATCGCATGTCTTACTCCTCTTGGATGAGTCACTACACCATAAGCTCCTTCATCGCCATACATTAAATGTACATTATCGCATAGAAAATCAAGCACTGCTATATCATGTTCAATAACAATAACCTTTTTTTTCTCAGATAACTCTTTTATTATCTTTGCAACCTTTAACCGTTGATGAATATCAAGATATGAGGATGGTTCATCAAAAAAATAAAGATCAACATCTTTTAGAAGAGCAGCAGCAATAGAAACAAGCTGAAGTTCTCCACCGCTTATCTCACCTTTTTCAATTTGTTTATCAAGAATATTTTCTAAATCTAGTTGTTCTATAATTGTATTATATTTATTATGATTATCTGCTTTTTTGAGGATATCACCTATTTTCCCTTTCATTATTTTCGGAAGTTTATCAATATATTGCGGTTTGACAATATTTGTTAACTCATTATTTGATAGTTTGTTAAAATAATCATAAAGCTCTGTACCTGAATAATATTCAGTTACATCCTCCCATGTAATTTTTTCATTATATTCACCTAAATTTGGAATAATCTGACCTGAGAGAATTTTAAATGCAGTAGTTTTACCAATTCCATTTGGTCCAAGAATTCCAACACATACTCCATCTTTTGGTATAGGTAATCTAAATAATCTGAAACCGTTTTTACCAAATTGATGTATTAAATCAGTATCAAGTGCTTCTGAAAGACCTATTATTTTAATTGCTTCAAAGGGACATTTATGGATGCATATACCACAGCCAACACATAGTTCCTCAGATATTATAGGTTTACCATCTTCTCCCATAACAATTGTTTCATCACCAGCACGTACTCTAGGACAAAACTTAATACATTCATGTGCACAATTTTTAGGTTTACATCTGTCCTTAAGTAATACAGCTATTCTCATAATTTGAGCTATGCAAAGCTAATACTAATTAAAAGTTTTTTTATTAAAAATGAAAATAAGGTTTTGATTTTTTTTTACAAAAGAGTTACATCAAACTGTATTTCGTATTCATTTGTTGCGCCGTCATCATCGGTTACAATTAATTTTACTATATGATTTCCTATACCTATGAATTTTTTATTGATTGTATCTTTATCAGAACCTTCAGCTAAAGTGGTCCAAATACCAAGATATTTATGTTTCCATTTGTAGTTTACAATAGAGCCATCACTATCACTACTTCCACTTCCATCTAATTGAACTTGAGTTGTAATTTTAATATTATTTTCCGGATCCATCGTGAATGTTGCAGTTGGTGGATTATTTGGCGGATCACCGTCTCCATCTCCATCACCGTCTCCATCTCCATCACCACCTGGAGGATTATTATCTACAATTATTACTGATAGTGTTTCAATTGGGTATAATGGATTTGTAGGATATGCGGTAATTGTTTTTGTTCCTAATTGATTTGTATTTGAAAATACAGCTAAATAATTTAGTGGCACACATTGTTTTGTTTGGCCATTAAAATGAACATCTGCCCAAATTTTAGTACCATAATTATTTTTAACTCTAACAGAAATTGAAGAACCTTTTTGTATATAGATCGGTGTATCTTCTTCAGTATACCATTGACCATTATATTTTACATAAATATTTGTACCAAATACTTCACCATCGCCATCTCCGTCACCGTCTCCTTCAGGAGGATTTCCCTCAGATGATTCTAAAATAGTGATTGAGAAAAATTCATCCGGATAGTCTATTATTCCATCTTTTTCTGCTTTTATTTGATAAGTTCCAGAATTCATGCCCTGCGTGCTATATTCGACAGTTCCACTACCTGTTATAGTTTTGGTAATTCCATTGAAAGTTACATCGGCATTAAGTGGTGTACCTGTTGCTTGATCTTTTACTTTTACATAGAACAAATCGCCTTCATTTATTTCTACTTCTGGTTGATCATAATAATACCAATTGCCGTTATGT
>CAZVNH010000471.1:0-2193 GCA_964628575.1 uncultured Thermoplasmatales archaeon
TATGTAATCTTTCCATTTTTTCACCATCCTTTCTTTCTTTAGCCTTAAAATCTATTGTGTCTTCCATCTTATCTTCTTCCTCCTAATTTTTCTTAAATCTTGTCAAGATGTATGTTTTATAAGTTAAAAAACCTTCTTTCCAACAATAGATCGAACTGTAATAGTTAATAAAATGATTATCTCTTAAGAGGAGATGAAAAAACTTTTTGGTACAGAGATAGTTATTACTAGTGCTAACCCATATATTATTAAAAAGGATAAAAAAACTGCTAAACATTACTTTGTTCGTTTTATAATCATTTTAACACTTTCATCAATTTCTAAAGTATCAATATTTTGAGATAGTCCATCAAGAACCTTATGGATAGTTCCTGATAATTTTTTATGAGGTCCATAGTAAATAACGAAAGTTTTTTGCGTTAACATAATTATCACATTAATATATTTATAACTAATATTTATATCGTTTCAATATATTCATCTATAACTTTACCATTAGAATCCACCAGTCGTCGTCTATTACCTTGTGCTTCTAGTGTAAAATTTCCAAATTTAACAACCTTTTCCCACTTTTTCATCTGATATCTTCCTTATTATCGTGTATTTTATTAAGTTATACTAAATATTATCTATAATAGTAAATACCTATTATAAGAGTTTTGACTATGATAGATTATTTCTTTTTGTTTTTAAAATGAATATAGTCGGTAAAACAAAAAAACAAATTCTAAAAGAATTACAAGATAATCCATCCCATGGTTATTCATTAGCAAATAAACTTGATATTCCTGTATCATTCATATATGAACATTTAAAAGAACTTAGAGAAGCAGAACTAATAGAATATGTAGAAGAAGACAGAAAAAAAATTTATCATCTTACTAAAAAGGGAATAATGCTTTTAAAAGCAATAAAATAAAATATCTTCAAAGATTTTTTAATTTAACTATTAAGTCCAAGGCTTTTTTACCTTTGTCAGATAGTTTATATATACTTGTAGGTGGGCGTCCTGAGACTATCTCTCTAAAAATTAGCCCTTGTTCTTCTAATTCCTTTAATCTATCTGCAAGAGTTCTACTATTAATAGTTATTTTAGGATCATTAGTCGGCTTCATTAATTCATTAAATCTTTTAGATCCATCTTTCAAGGTAGATAATATCTCATAACTCCATTTTTTACTAAACGAATCTAAATCAACCATATACAACTACCTTTATTTACATATACATACTGTATAATAGTAAAGTATATAAACGATATTTATATATCTTATTATGGAAAAATACACTAAATGTAAAAATATAAAGTAAGTGTGTTGGCAAGAGAGAACCATAGCAGATCTCTCTTGCCTGGAGATTCCCATATGTCGGCAAACAAACAAGATATCTCCAGATTAAAAATTGATAAAGAGATATATAACACATTCGAACAATTCAAACAAGAAAAGAATATCAAGATAGATGAATTTCTAAACAAATTCGATGTAACAGTTTTTAAAAACCAGAGATATAGATCTATTTACTACACTTATGAGTCATTTATCAAACTCATTTTATATCAAAAACTCAAGGGAATTAAATTTCATACAAAGTTAACAAGATATCTAAAGAGAAATCCTTCTGTCAGGTGGAAACTTGGATTTACAAAGACACCGGATAGAACACAGATGGGTCATTTCATTAATCATATCCTTGATAATGAACTAAAAGAATTACTGGATTATACAGCAAAGAAAATTGAAGAGGTTTCTGAGAAGTTTGGAATATTGTTTGATGTTAAAACATTTGAACAAAATATTCCAATTAAGGAAACAAAAATTCGAAATCAATATCTCCAGAAGAAAGATAAAATAAAAGATATATGTAAACTTCTAAAAAAACGTTTATCTCCTTTTATAAAACTAAATCTAAACCATAACGCAGTGTATAGTAAAAATCAATTCATAGACCTAATGATCCATATGAGTATGACAAGAGATTTTGCAGAGAATGGTTCAAAAACCTATAGAGAACTAAGAACAAGCATTAGTCCAAATGCAGATACACTCTTGTATCATTTGAAAAACTATAATGATTTCAGAGAAATACAACAGATGTATCTCATGCTTTTTGAGATCCTTTGGAATATGACAAAACAATCAAACATTATAGATCCTCATAAACGATATGATGTTGCTATTGATTTTACAGAAT
>CAZVNH010000472.1:0-2190 GCA_964628575.1 uncultured Thermoplasmatales archaeon
GTCTGGAATATATCTTGATGCCTCTAATGGAGACTTTATCGGATCTGATTATTGTATTATTTACCAGGATAATGACAAAAATTTAAACTTATTAACTAGTTACCAAGCTGCAGATATGATTTTTAGCACTGGTGGTAGTGAAAGAATGAGAATTTTAGAATTAAATGGTTATGTTGGAATCAATGATGCAACTCCGAGTTTTACATTGGATGTTGATGGTACGATTGGTAGATACGAAGACTGGTTATTTTCGGATGAAAGAATAAAAAAAGATATTGCAAGCATCGAAAATTATCAAATAAATAACCTATATAATCTTCAAGCTAAAAATTTTAAATGGGATAATTCAGTCTTTGTCACAAATCAAGTAACTGATTCAAATTACGATAGTGTATTCGTTAAAAAGGATAACATAATATATCTTGATACAACGCCCAAAATAGGTTTTATCGCTCAGGAATTAATGGAATATTATCCAAATCTTGTAAAACAAGATGACGAAGGATATTATGGTATCAACTACACAGCTTTAATTCCTCTCATAGTTGAGGCGTTAAAGGATCACCAAGAACAGATTATCAATCTTGAGAACGAACTAGAAGAATTGAAATCCAGTAATGCCAATCAAAAAAGTGAATCAATCAATCTTAATAGAACAGAATCTTCTATAGAGAATTCAGCGATACATTCATATTTAATTCAGAATAGACCAAATCCATTCAGTCAAGATACGGAAATTGATTTCTATATTTCTAATGAATCAAAGTACGTTGGACTGTATATATATGATATGCAAGGGACTCAACTAAAGTCTTATGAGATCCAGGAAAAAGGTAAATCATCCATTATGATCTATGGATCAGAATTAAATCCAGGTATGTATTTCTACACTCTGATTGCAGATGGCATTGAGGTAGACACGAAAAGGATGATACTTACAGACTAACCATTAATACAACCACCAATAAAAAATACTTAGAATGAAAAATGGTATTAGAAAGCTTATTGCATTTATTATATGGTGCATTATAGTTAATCAGCCAAATTTCACACAAGAAAATATACTAGAGAAATCAAAATTTCAGATTTTTGTTGATAGTACGAGGAATATTCTTAACAATGATAGCAGGTATGACGATGATTATAGAAAATCCTTTGAGAGATGGTATCAACTGATGAGCTCAAGAACAGGACCAAATGGTATTAATGACTATTTTAATGCAAGAAAGAATTACTATAAATCCAGTGCAAACAAATTAAAATCTGGAAGTATATCTGATATCTCATGGGAATATTTTGGTCCAGTTGGTATACCTCCAACACCTGGAAATGGTGCCAAGGGATCTACAGGGAAGGGTTGGATTTTTGAAATTGATGTTGATGAGTCAGATAATGATATAATCTATGCAGGTTCTCATAATGCAGGACTGTGGAAAACTGAAAATCACGGTAATTCTTGGGAACCACTTACTGATGATGAACCGGACATCTTCAGTATACGGTGTTTATATGTTAATGGTCAGACTATTATAATTAGTTCAAACCTTGGAGATATGTGGTGGGATTATTCTGAAGGATTATTTAAATCATCAAATGGAGGATCCACTTGGTTTAATTGTAATAATGGTGATCTTGAAGGTCTATACCCAGGAGGTTTTTATGAAATGCCCCGAAAACTATACTTAGATCCCTATAATGAGGATAATATTATCTATTTAACCTATAACTCTATTTTTAAATCAGATGATGAGGGCGATGATTGGTCGTTAATTAAAGAATTTGATTTTAGCGGAGATAACATCCAAGGCGGATTTCGGGATTGTGAAATATTAAATAGTGGGAAGCTATATGTTTCAGGAAGTAAGATTTTTAAAATTCAAATAAATCCTTATTATCAAGTAGACATTACAGCCGAAGTAACAAACGAAGCAGGATATAGTAATGTTTATAGTGTAAACAATTGTCTTGTTACTGCGAAACCATCATACACGAACAAAATTTGGTTTTTAATCTACTATGGTGGCGTATCATCTCTTGTCGAGTATGACGAGTATATAGATACTTATACTTTGCTGGAACAAACAAGTGGTGGAAGTTCTTTCAGAGGAGTATGTGAAGTTTCACCAAATAGTCAAGATGTAATTTATTATGGTCATGTTGAACTATATCGATATGTTGACTATCTAGGAT
>CAZVNH010000473.1:0-2172 GCA_964628575.1 uncultured Thermoplasmatales archaeon
GATATTTCCTTTGATTTAAGCATAACTGAATCAACATCAACTTTTGGATTTAATTCTCTGATTATTGAACGCAAAAAGGTTGTAACCTGAGCTGTGGTATTTCCTTCACTACCGATTTCTTCTTTATCTACAAACAAAACAACAGATGTATATTCAGGATTTTTAATATCAATTCCTGCCTGAAGAGCAGAATATGCACAGACTCTATCATCCTGTCCATAACCTGCAACAAGGGATTTATCAAATCCCATGTCACGGGCTTTCATTGCAGGGACTGCTTCAAGCTCTGCAGAGATAAAATCTTCTTCGGTTATTCCATAGTCTTTATTTAATTGATCAAGTAGTGCGGTTTTAATTTTTTCACTGAAATCGCCTTTTGCAGGTTTACTACCGACCATTATATCAAGGCTTTCACCAGTGATTGCTTCTCCAATTTTTTTATTATCCTGAACCTTATGAGACAGATGTGGAAGTATATCTGGAACAGAGAAAACCGGATCTGACTCTTTCTCACCAATATTAAAGATTATTTTTTTACCATCTTTTTTAATTATAACACCATGAAGAGCAAGTGGAATAACTACCCAGTGAAACTTTTTTATTCCTCCATAATAATGTGTTTCAAACAATGCAACATTAGAGTTTGTTTCTTCATAAAGTGGTATTTGTTTAAGATCGAGACGAGGTGAATCAATATGGGAAATAATAATACGAAGTCCTTCACTAAGATATTTTTTACCAGGTATTACTATTGCTGCTTCTTTCTCTCTATTAATAAAGATTTTTTTCTTAGTTTTTTTAGCAGTTTCATTTATAAATTTTACTGCTTCTCTCTCAGTTTTTACAGAATTAAGAAATTTTTTATAGTCTTCACAAAAAGTAAAAGCTTTATTTATCTGATCTTTAGTAAGAATCTCCCAAGCAGATTTTTTCTTATAAATAAATCTACTTTCCTTTTTGTCTTTCTTTTTTTTATCAGCCATAAATCTCTGCCTCAGAAAATAGTCATATAGTTATCAAATAAAAAGATAACTAAGTAAAAAAAAAATGATTTAAGATCGTATTAAATAAATCAATGCACCTAATCCTATTATTACAACGATAACAATTAAAACTCCGAATAATAAAAGGTTATTATTCTCATCGTTATTATCTGTTTCTTCATCATTAGAGGGATTAGTATTATCACCTGCACCTATTTCCACTTGAAACACTGCTTGACCAATATTTCCTTTATCGTCTAAAACAAATAGTGTTCCAGAATAGGTATCAGGAAATTTAAAAGTATGACTTACTTCTTGACCTTTTAATACTAAATCTTGATCATCAAAAACCCAAAACCATTCTAAATCTGTTGGATCAACATCATCAATATCACCCAAAAAAGTGATTGAATCACTAACATTTCCACTATATGGACCTCCTGGGAGAACAGAATATTCAATAATGTTTTCTAATTCTGGTGCGATATCATAATAAGCTGCATAATCAGTTACAGAGGTCATTATGATTTCAATTGTTCCACCAGATATTGTTAAACATATTTCATTGTTTTCTAAAAGATTAAAAGTAAATGTTAATTGTCCATTTTCTACAACATTAATATCTGCATCTACTTCAGCTCCAGATTCTTCTTCGGTAACTCTTGATAGAAATCCCTCCATTCCTTCAAAATCATAGCCATAATATGCATTGTAAGTATTATGAGTTGTTTCAATTAGTAGTGTATAGATATACATATGCTCCTGCTCTTCAGAGTATTGGATTGTTCCACCATCCTTAAGTTTTAAACTTGCTGTAACCTCTGTTCCTGTTTGAGAAAATGATATTTCAACAATATCTACATCTGCTTCGCTGACCAGATTTTCATCATTTAAAGATACATCATCTGAATCATCTTGTATTGTTAGTGAATAATCATCTGCTATAGCTGTTCCAATTGATAGTAGTAATAAACCAATAAGTGCAATACCTATCAATCCAATTTTTTTGGTCATATATCATCACCTCATAATATAATTTGTAATATCCCCCAATAACAAATCAGGTTTATAACCTTTTTTTCCATCTTCTAATACTAAAGATCTCATGGTATTAATAATCTTTGTAAAAATAATTGTCGATGTCAAGTTAAAAATTTAAAATGATAGCAAACCATCCAATTTATTGGTG
>CAZVNH010000474.1:0-2170 GCA_964628575.1 uncultured Thermoplasmatales archaeon
CTAGTAATACGCCAAACAGTTCCAGAGATATATATGAACCCGTGATTTCCATTATTTTTTATGTTATTCATAGCGTTTTGAAATGCTAAATCTCCTTCTATTGGCGGAAAATAATTAGGGCCAATCCAAGCACCATTTTTTTCCCAACCAATTATTAGAACTGTAGTATCTATTCCTGTATTTTCTGAATAATCTTTTGTAATTTGATTTATCTTTTCAAGTGAATAAACCTCGATATCTGGATCTGGTTTGTTAAGAAGTTGAATAATTGATGTTTCTGAAAACCAATTTGGCGTATCTTTATCTTCAAATATTTTTCCACCAGATACAAAAGGAGTTGTTACTGCCCATTCTTTATATATTGATGCAGCTTCGTACCAATCACCATGAAATGTTCCGATAATTGAATCATAACTCATTGTAAAATCATTATTTTCATATTCAGGAGTGTATAACTCAAAGGATGTTGCTAGATGATTTATGCCATCCCATTCCATTGGTCCATAATTTATTTTTTTTGGATTTCCTTCTGTATCATATGTTGCAAAATAAAGACCTGTTTCATCTTTATCAAAATGGCATAAAAGTTGCATTGAGAGAGTTCCAGGATACATATCCCCAGAGATATATAGATTTGCTAATTCTGATAATGGGTCATGTAGTAAAACACCATCACCAGCAGGATAAAAAAGTGCATCATCTGATGAAGAATCTCCTATCTGACCAAGGCCCCATATTACTGGAAATAATATAGATTCTATAATGAAATCTTCGTTATTTTCAATGGTTAGTCTCATTCTTGCAAATGATTCATCATTATAAATTTCTATAGTAGTTATTGCATTTATATCATATCCTTTTAGATTTGAATTTATAATTTTAATCTCTGAATAATCAGATCCAGTTTCAGTGATATATTCAGTATTAAATGCCATCCAATTAAGTGCACCTTCAGTCGCTGTTCCATTGTTAAAAAACATAAGAAATAGAGTAGAAATTGGTACCTTATCTGGTCTTAGATCAATACCTGTTTTTTTATCAATTATTTTATCAAGACCGCCCGCATATTTTTTATCAAAGACAAGTTCTAAGTGATTATTACCGATAGATATGTAGTCTTCATTTTCATTTATATACGTGTCATCATTTTTTTGTAAAATTGATTTAACACCAGATACAATAGGTAATATACTTGATAGCAATAAAACAGTCAAAATAACTATTAACAATATAATATTTTTATAATCTTTTTTCATTATTATCACCTCTATATTGATGTATTTCATAAGTTAGTCTTTGGGAGATACCTTGCCATATTGTTAATTATAATATGATTAAAATAATTATCTCTAAAAAATATATCATTAAATTGTTTTTGTATTATTTTATCAATAGTTGCTATATTTGTTATATTTTTTTGTGAATAATCATCTGAATTTGAAAAGTCAAGTATTGCAATTCCGCCAGAGCTTTCATCTTCATTCACAATTAACATTGTTGTCGCAAGTTTTGTTCCATCGGCATTCCATGAACAATCAGAACAAATTATTCTTTCATTTACAGCAGTGTTTTCATTATAAAAAGTTATTTGAGTTTGATTTGTTCCATCAGAGTCCATTATCCAATATTCTGTTTTAAGCTCATTCCACCAATCACGACGAGTGCCCATTTCAAAACCATTACTTGACATCCAAACTATTTTAGAGCCATCTGGACTATAGTGACTATGCTCATCCCATTCATCATAACTATTTGTTAATCTGTTCAATTCATTTGTTTTGATATCCATAGTGTAAATATCTAAATGATTTTCATCTTGATTTTTTTCAAGATTACCTGAAAAAATTATTTTTTCATCGTCTTTTGAAAAACCATGACTTTCATAAAAACATGGTTTATTTCCAGGTTGATATACAGTAATATTTTCTAATCTTGGTATACCATTATCAAAAACAAAATCAGCTATATTAATAGTCCACTCGCCCCATTTATTTTTTGCGCTATTTATCCTCTCTGTCCAAAAAAGTTTTGTACCATCATTTGAAAAATGTGGATGAAGTACTCCAGTGTATGCTTGACGATCAAAAAATCGCTGTTTTGTTGGAAGATTTGTTAGCTGCCAGAAGTTATTCCCGTTACTATCCATAACCCATAAATCACAGTTGATACC
>CAZVNH010000475.1:0-2166 GCA_964628575.1 uncultured Thermoplasmatales archaeon
GGTGGATATGGCCCTGGATACGGACCTGGTTATGGATATTAATAAAACTAATTATAAAAAAGCTCACAACTGTGAGCTTTTTTGTAATTAGTTTTATTAATATATGCTGAATTAAAGACTCAATGTCCATGAGCTTTATTATATTAAAAAAATGACGCTAATTAAATAATAATTTTTATATAATGAAAATAGAACATATAATATGTATAAAAAAATTCTATAAGCCAATAATATTTTTTGAGTATAGATGCATACAACTGGAAGAAGCTATGCAAAAAAGAGGTGGAATTTTGTTTGTTGCTAAATTACCTGTTAGCAGTTTTATCAAGAAAGTTAAAAATAAAGATAAAAAACCTATAACAATAGGCTTACCAAAAGGTTTATTTTACTTTCAACATAATATAATTTGGGAAAATTTTTTTAAGAATATTGGGTGTAACGTGGTTATATCAGAGAATACAAATAAAACAATACTGGACTATGGGGTTAAACATTGTAGTAATGAGACCTGTTTGCCAGTTAAGGTCTTTCATGGTCACGTATATAGCCTTATAGATAAGGTTGACTATGTTTTTATTCCAAGATATATAAGTGTTGATAAAAATGAATATACTTGTCCTAAGTTTTGTGGACTTCCTGATATGACCAAGCTAAACCTGAAAAATCAAATGGAATATTTGGAAGTAAAGATTCACTTAGACAAATCTCCAGAACAAACAAAAGAAAGCTTATTTGAAATATCAAGAATTCTAAAGGTTGAATATAAGAATGTTATAAATGCTTTTATTGAAGCATTAAATCTATATGATGATAACCAAGACGTTAATAAAGTAAAATCTATAGAAAATAATAATACTACAATTGCTGTATTGGGACATCCATATATGATTTATGATAATTATTTAAGTATGAAGCTTATAAAAAAGCTTATGGGTAGAAATATTAATGTATTTACACCATTAAATTTGGAACATGAGACAAAACGTCAAAATGCTTATCCATTCCAGAACAAAGTGTTTTGGGATGTTGGTTTTGATAACTTAGGAAGTGCTTTTACTTTTGCAGAGGATAATAGAGTAAAAGGTATTATCTACTTAACACCTTTTGCCTGTGGAGTAGATTCGCTAATTATCGAGTTTATAGAAAGACGTTTTAAAAATGGATACAATGTACCTTTTTTAAAAATTACAGTCGATGAGCATACAGGAGAAGCCGGATTTGATACCAGAGTTGAAGCATTTTTAGATATGATAGGGTGATTTTAAAATGAAAATAACATTTCCACACATGGGAAACATGTATATATCTATAAAAATATTATTAGATACATTAGGCATAGACTACGTAATACCACCAAATTGCAATAAAAAAACCCTTGAATATGGGGTTACACATTCGCCAGAATTCATCTGTTTACCATTTAAAACTATACTTGGAGATTTTATTCATGGTATTCAAAAAGGTGCAGATACTATTTTATTTGGCGGAGGCTGCGGGCAATGCAGGCTTGGCTACTACGGAGATTTATATAATGAAATATTTAAAACTATGGGATATAGTGTTCAGTTTATTAATTTAGACTTAAATAATATGACTATTAGGGATATTATGCTAAAATTTAGTCCAATAACTAAGGGAAAAAGTTTTTTTTGCATTCTTAAAGGTATTAATTATGCAGCACGGACAGTTTTTGCAATTGATAAACTTTATAAATTAGCGAATTATACAAGATGTAGAGAGTTTAACAAAGGGGATACTGATGAAATAATGAAACTTTTTGAAAATAGGATTAGCAAAGTTTTTGGTTTCAAAAATATAAAAGAAGAAATTAAATTAGTAAGAAAATTATTATATAATATAAATATAAATAAAGAGTTTGTTCCATTAAAAATAGCTATTGTAGGTGAAATATATGCAGCTACAGAATCCTATATCAATTTTGATATTGAAAAAAGATTAGGAAATATGGGTATAGAAGTACATAATAAATTAGGTGTAGGTGAATGGATTAGAGAGCATATGATAAAGAAAATATTGCCTTTTAAATCTAAAAATAAGCCTCATGAATCTGGAAAAGAGTTTATGAAAACTGATGATATAGGAGGGCATGGACTCGAAACTATTGGAAATTCAATTTTAAGTGCAAAAAATAAATATAATGGAGTT
>CAZVNH010000476.1:0-2161 GCA_964628575.1 uncultured Thermoplasmatales archaeon
ATGTATATGTTGTCAGCATGATCTGTTATTCTAAGATAAATGATGTATTCTTCTCCAAGAATCATATCATTCCATATTGATTCTGGCAAATTCCAATCATCTGTAAATGTTTTTTCATTGATATCTTTGTCATTAATTATATTCCAACTTGTTTCAGTACCAAGTCTATATTCTATAGATTTTAGATTGTAATCATCAGATGCAACAATGTTAAATGATGGGATTTTATATGTTTTAAGAGCTTCAGTGAATGAAGTTTCAAGAACAGGGTTTTGCAAGTCAAATAAAAATTCAACAAATTCAGACTCATCCTTAAATGCTTCAATATTACCAGCTTTATCCTCAGCAATAGTTGTTAATCTGTAATATTTACTATCAAGTGGTTCATCAGAACTTCCACCATCTTTTTTACCAAAATCCCATTTAAATGGTGAATTAAAATCACCATAATTTTCCCACTCAGTCCAATCTTCTTTATTATCTGATTCACTGTATTTTAAATAAATATATCTTATTCCGCTTTTATCATCGTTTCCAGATACTTCAACAGGAATTATTGTATTGTAAAGTCCATCATTTAAATCATTTAAATCACTAAATTCTGATATAGGTTTATCATCATCAAATTTAAACTCAACAACATTACTATCTATTTTATTTCCAGCAAGATCTTTTATCGAAAAACTAATGTTTACAAGTGTTTCTATTCCGATATCAAGATCTTTAATATTTGCTGTTATTCTTGTTTGTTTAGCACCTGTTTCACTATCACATACCGCATCAAACAATTCAGAGATTGAAGTATCAGAGTCATTTGGAATATATCCAAGCAGGAATTGTGCTGAACTACAATCTAGGCCAGAAAGCAGACCACTCTCAGCTTGATCCTTAACAGAAATTGAGCATTCCTCAAGATCTGAAGTAATCCATCCGTCTTGACCTGGTTCAAAACTATCCTCATCAAAAACAGGAGGATTTGCTTCTGATATCCAAGATACTTCCCAATTATTAAGGATTGGAGAACTATTTTCATCATTTCCAATATATAAATCTGCTTGAAGATAAATAATATTATCAGTTATAGATGTAATATCTATCTCTGAACCATCAAGGTTGCTAAAACCAGATATAACATTTTTATTTGAATCAAGTATACTAAATCTTATTGTATTATCATTATTAGATACAATATCTGCTTCAAATTTATTCCACCATTTACTTTTTTGAACATGTATAGGAGATGATATAATACGACCTATCATATTTTCTTCATATATACCTATACAATAAAATCTATTTCTCTGTTTAAAACGATCAACAACAAGTTGTTGAATAACACCGATATATATTAAACCATCAGAAATAACAGGTGAAGCATAAACATAGCTGGGAAGGATAATTGCATCGGGATTATATCCTGGAAAAATAATTGAATAATTCCATAAAATATCACCCTGATTTGATCCATCGAGAGCATATAATCTTCCATTTTCTGTAGCAATATAAATAATATTATCAACTACAACAGGAGATGCTGAATAGTAACTTGGTATTATTTCAATATTATCTGTTTCATTAAAACTCCATTTTTCATTTCCATTATCTGTATCAAGTGCAAGTAATTCTCCATCAGGAGTCATAACATATAATGTGTTATCATATACAGCAGGTGAAGAAATTGGTGATGATGAAAAAAGTCTGGGATTAATATCAAAATTTAATTTAATTAGATTCCAGAAAATAGTTGTATTAAATCCTATTGTAGTGTTCCATAGCATTTCACCTGTTTTTGTATCAAAACAATAAACATGGTCATTTCCTTTTATTGAGGCTTTTGTCTGTTCTCTACCAACAATAAATACTTTATTATCATATATAACAGGTGCGCATCTACCAACTAAACCAACACTTTTATTCCATACCTCTGTATTTAGATTTTCATCATAACAAATAAGGCTTTTTCCATCTTTATTATCACAGCCTACATAGATGAGACCATCATGTACAGCAGGTGTTGAATAGCTATTAGCAGGAAGTGATATAGGATTTTCCCAGATAAGATTACCATTATCGATGTCTAAAACATATAGTTTATTTGTATCTCCTAGAAGGTTATTGAATAATTCGTTAATTGTTGAATATATACTTGAAAGTAGTAGAT
>CAZVNH010000477.1:0-2151 GCA_964628575.1 uncultured Thermoplasmatales archaeon
GAGATTATTTGGCTGCTGCAGATAATGCCCTGAAAATATATTTCTATAACACCTACAAAACATCTCCTGAATGGACCTATACTATACCTGGAGATATGGGTTCTCATTTATCTATATCTGCAGATGGTAATTATATAGCGGCAGGAGGTAGGAATGTTCTTATCTTTAATAAAACCAGTTCAATTCCATTGTGGAATTACACTCTTTCTGATGACATGGGTTCTATTAGAATATCTCAAGATGGGAATTACGTTGTTGCGGGTGGAGATTATAACGATTATAATGTTTATTTTTTTAATCGATCAAATCCTAATCCTGAATGGATTTATACAACTAAAGGATTTATTGCTTCAGTTGATATTTCTGATAATGGGGATTATATCATCGCACATAGTTATGACCAATTTGTTTATCTATTTAGTATAAATAGTTCAACACCAATATGGAAATACAAATTAGATGGTTATTTTTCTCGTAGTGGCGATTTTAGTTTAGGAATTTCCTCAGATGGAAAATATATAGCAGTCGCAGGCAGACACTATATCTATTTATTCGATCGGGACATTATTACTCCAAGACAGATTATAGAAGGATATGGAACATTTATAACAATATTAACAATCGTGGTCATACTATTAGTGGTTGTAGTAGCTGTTTTTCCATTTAAGAATAAAATAAAAAGAAATTCTCATGAAAAAAATTGAAATATGTAATATGTATGTTAGAAAATAAATTAATTATGTAAAAAATTATGGTAATAAAATGTACTGATAAAAATGGAAGCTAAAGAAAGTGTTGAAATAAATAAGATTGAATCTCACATATCTGTTGCAAGGTTTGAATTGAATCTTACTCAAGCTTCATTAATTTTGGTTGTATCATTAATGGGTGTTATTATTCTCCCATTTATAATTGTTGGAAATATATTATTCAATTTATTTCAATATATTTTTGAGACATTACCGATGTATTTATTAGAATCACATTTTTACCATGAGGATTATCTTATTTATCATCTTACTCCCATAATAACAAGCCTAATTTTAAACAGTTTACTATTAATATTTAGTATTTATGGATTAAAGAAAACTATAAAGCAGAAGAATCCCAACAAGCACCTTCATAGAAAAGTAATTCCATTAAATAGAAGAGTTAATTGGTTTGGTCTCAAACTTTCTCATGGGCAATCAATTTTTATTTTTTGTGTATCATTGATAGGTATATTATATATTATTCCAGAACTAATCTACTTGTATATAACTCCAGAATTCATGTTTGGGCCTTTTAGTTTCCTATGTACTATTCCTACTGGTCCGAGTAGTGGGACGGGTCATTTAATATTAGATACTAACGTACCACGGGCAATATTGATAACATTTATAATTTTCTGTCTTTTCAGTCTATTTATAACCCGAAGAGGTAAACCGATTTCATCTTCAACAAGAATTGCAAAGAATTATAGTCTTTTTATTTTTATCGTCTCATTTGTTGTGTTAATCTTCCTCTCCGCCAGAATCTTTTGTCATCTTGCCTTATTCAATCCTGAAATATCCGATATGTTAGGAATAGCTTCTAATCCGACAAATCCATATCAGAATAGTGATTTTATAAAGACATTTGTGTTTTTTGTTATTTTTTTAGCTATTATGATCACCAGTATCTTTTTAAAAGATAGATCATATGAAAAAAGGAATTCTAAAAAGGAACTAACATGGTTACACATAAAATTAACTCCTCATAGAGCTATAATTCTAATTTCGTTGGCAATTTTCTTTTTTGTTTTTTTATTCTTTGATTTTTTATCATACATTCTTATTTTTTTCATGACGGATTTTAACTTTATTTCTCTATCCTCTATTTCTTACTTTGTTGGTTTTACATTGATTTTCATTTTCTGTTATTATCCAATTGGCAAGTTATTGAAAGACCATCACTTAGATATAATTATCAGGGACATTAATAGTTCAAGTGATTTTGAAACAAATTGGTTTAATACACACTTAGATAAGCTTAACTCTATTATTTTTCTTTCAGTGAGTTGTGGATTAGTTGTTTTTTTTATTTTTCAACTTATAACGAATAACATATTTGCCAATATGATGTTCAATAATATGTTTACTACGGCTGAATACCTTTTATACAGTTTACCAC
>CAZVNH010000478.1:0-2127 GCA_964628575.1 uncultured Thermoplasmatales archaeon
CAGTATCCGGTACAGCAAATATTTTAATCCTTTCATCACAACAATCGTCACAATTTTGACCAAAAACATATAATGGTAGTATTAGTAGAAAAAATACTGATTCATAAATTTTCAACAATTTTTTATTCATGATGTATTCACCTTTAATTATTAAATGATTATTTATTTAAGAAATTTAAAGGTTTTAAACATTTTACTATATATCTGCTGATGAATTTTTTCTTCAGGATCCTCATAATTTCTTCCATCAAACACTAAGTAGTAAAAATAATTTTGATAAAGTATTATATTGACTATTAATTCTTGCTCATAATCCCAATTTATAACTACTTTTTTTACAGGCTGATTATCAATTTGAAGATTATATATTTTACTCCCCCCAATGAATTCATCATATCCACTTTTTTCTATCTTTTCATCAATAGTAAAATTTTCTTTATTGGATTTGACTGTTACACTAAAATTACCTTGAACTTTTTCATATTCTTTTTCTAAAAATACTGCTTTATGTAATTCTCCTTCGTTGCACTTTTTTATAACATCATTAGATTCACCCTCGCTTATTTTACCAGGTCTTGCCTCTATCACCTTCCAGCCATTGGGATATTTCAACTGATACCCAAATTCCTCATTGCGATAAACAAGCCAATCCGCTGTTTCCTGTTCCAATTGTTCTTTTTCCTTTTGCAGCAAGGCGAGCTGTTTTTCTTTTTCATTAGTATTAACTTGCTGTTCAGCTTGGTTCTTACTCTTACAAAATACACCATTTGTTAAAAATAGAATTGTTCCAATGCTAATAAGAACAAAAGGTATGAATAGCAATGTAATTTTTGTTTTATAACTATTAATTGTATTTGAAATAGTTATTTTATATTCTCCTAAAAAAAATTGCTGATTATTTTAAAAGAATCATTTTTTTGGTACTAACAAAGTTATTTGCTTTACTCTTAGCTCTGATATTGTACAAATACAATCCACTTGCTACTCTATTCCCATCATCATTTTTACCATCCCATAGAATATTATAATAACCTGCTTCCTGTTTCTGATTAACCAGTGTTCTCACCTTTCTACCTAAAATATCAAAAATATCGATTTTTACTTGTGAACCTCCGCTCAATTGATAACTAATAGTGGTTTCAGGATTAAAAGGATTGGGATAATTATGCTCAAGAGAAAATTTGGTTGGGATCTTTGCAGACTGATCTTGATAAGGATCTTCACTATTTTCAACTACATTTATATCCGTATCAATACCCAGTGCTTTAAATCTTTTGCGAATTTTTCTTTCAAAATCACCTTTAGAGTTATCGATTTTAAAAAGGGATTGCCCATTCGATCTTACATCTCCAATGACTACAGATTGTACATCAACATTGTATTTACTTTTTAATACCAGCAAAAATGCACACACACATTCTGTAAGTTCATTATTTAGATTACTTTTCATATTGTTTATATTTTTTTTCTCCACAACCGAATACATCCAATCAGGTGCTTCAGAAATTCCAATATGAATCGGAATACCCATATCATGTACTTGCTTAACATTCATAAAGAAGTACTTGGTTTGATTCTCTGCATTGAACACATTCCAATTGAAACTATCTGGATCGTTATCATCATTCACTCTTTCCCAATTGGAAAGTGGAGCGCTAACGAGAAAATAATATTGATCGCTATTCTGAATTTTAGCGAATGTTACACCAGCAATGATTATGCTAAATACCATTGATAGTATTCTTGCTTCTTTCATATCAATACTTCCTTTCGAAATTCAATGATTTAATAAAATCTTTCTATTGAATTTCTATTAACTATAGTAAAATAAGAGAAAATCGAGAATAATAAAAAAATATTCGCAGATATTAGTTAAAAATAAATAATTTATTTTATAATGTCAAGATATTAATTTATAAAATATTTTATATTCAACATATTAACAGCATTAAATAATTATTAAAGATATGCAAATTTTTATCATTCTATTTATTTTATAAAAACCTTCATGTTTGCCCTTCATCTATCCGGAGTTGAACTCCGGACGATCAGGGACATAGATCAAATGACAATTTTCATACCATTCTATTTTATAAACTGAAATGTTTTAATCATCATATCATAAGT
>CAZVNH010000479.1:0-2123 GCA_964628575.1 uncultured Thermoplasmatales archaeon
ACATAATTTGCATTATTATGAAGAAGATAATCATCGGTTTTATTAACAATATCAAAATAGGGATCACTAACAGCAATATATCCAGATGAATTAACTCCAGCAACCGCTACAAAATGACCCCAGGCTACATGTTGTTCAGAGTCATAAACTGATATACCAAGGATAACACCGCAATTGTTTTTCACACTATTTACAATAAGCTTAAATGAAGGTCTTGGTACAGGTATGACTCTATAATTGCGAGATAATCCTGTATCTTTAAACCATTTCAATGCACCATGATACAAGCAAAGAGCACTGAAAATTCCTCCAATTGGTCCTAGATTTGTAATAAATTTATTATCCTTCCAACGATTAGTATAAAAACCAATTTGCTCGATTAATTCACCAGATTTTCTTTTACCATTCCAGGGAGTATCGATATCATTTACATTATTAAAATTATGATCGTCATTATTCGGACCAGGAATACTGTTATTATTTTGATGAAGAATTGAAACTAACGGATATTCATCAATTCCATCACCAGGATTTCCTTCAGGATTTGAATTTTTTGAATCAAACCACCAAATTATATTTGATAAAGATACAGCTCCACAGAGATTAGCATAACCATTAATACAACGCCAATCATCCTGCTGTAATTGACTAAAATCAGGTAGACCTTGAGGTGCATAGTTATCAAAACTTGGTAGATAATACCATTGATCTTCATCATTATTAACATCACAAATATTTTCAGAGGAAGAAAATATAGTATTACCTGAAGAAATCATCATCGATGATGTTAGTAATAAAAAAATTATTAGAGGTAGAGATTTTTTGATATATTTATACATTAATATATAATATTTATTTAATACTATATAAATTTTTTATAATGCATTTGTCAGGTTAAAAAAAATATAGAAAACAATTTTAAAATTCAATTCTAAGTAAAAAGTATAATATTAAAAAAACAAATGAAAACTTTGTAACAAGAATACTAATATTCTTCTTTTTTTCATTATACTTATAATCATCAAGTCTATAAATTAAAAGCCATCCATATTGTGAAAAAAAAGAAAAAAGAGACATACATAGTACTCTCAGCCAGATTCTATAACTTAGATCAAGAGTTCCTACTTGTACATAAAAAGATCCAATGACAAGAAACATTGCACCGAACGCCATTTGTGATTCATGATGGATTAATCCTTCGGCATAAAGACTTACTACTCCACCTATAATTGAAAAAACCAGTACCGGCCATCCTCGTTGCAGAGTAAGATAGATAGCTATAGCGAGTAATATCGAAATTGAAATTACAAATAAAATTTTTAATGTTGTTTTAGAAAATGTTATTCTTTTATCTATCTTTATATGATAGAGATCATGAATACTATGTGCTAAAATCCATTGAGCAAGAAATCCTCCTATCAAAACTAAAATAAGTCCTTCAATGTAAAAATTTTTAATAACTCCAAGATCTATTGCTATTAATGAACCAAGAAAAGGAAATACAATACCTGTAATTAATGAAGTTAGAATGGTATATGGAGCAAGCATTCCTTTTTTTTCAAATTTCATAATATGACATCGCCATAACTTTTTATTTTTTAACTATTTAATGATTTTTTTTATTTTTCTACTATTCATATATGCTGTAAAGTTTCTTTCAAGTACAAGTATAAAAGGATAAAAACCATATTTCATACTTTTAACAGCTCTTTTAATAGTATATGGTAGTGAATAGAATTCTTTATATAGTTTTTTTACACCATTTTGTAGTTCTTCAGAGGTCATATTTTTTGGTTTGAAAACTACGTTTTTCATGTTATATTTTGACCAATCTTTAGTTTGTAATCTTTTTTGTTTTTCAAATCTGTTATAAACAGGTGTACCTGGAAAAGGAGTGAGAATTAAGAAATCTGCAACATCGATTTCAAGTTTTTTTATCATTTTTAGAGTATCCTTAAAAGCATTTCTTGTATCATTATCAAACCCAAAAATAAAACATCCAATTACAACCATCTTGTTTTCATGAATATTGTCAATAGCCTGCTTGTATTCTTGTACCTTATTTGTTTTTTTACCTATTTCATTTAGTACGTTTTGATTTATTGATTCAAAGCCTATAAGCC
>CAZVNH010000480.1:0-2113 GCA_964628575.1 uncultured Thermoplasmatales archaeon
TATGTAGATCCTATGGGGTTAACAGAACAGCTACCAGCGGATTGGGTTGGATGTGATATGACGGGTGAAACTACTGCTGAGAGTATATTGATATTTCAGTCAGCAAGAAAAGAAGGGCTAGATCAGTATGGAAATCAAGCAGATGATATGAAGATAAATGATTTCACAAAAGATGAGATACTTGCAATTAACCCAATGTTTTGGTTTCAACTTAATGAATCAGATAATCCAGAAATTCTTTTTAGTGAGTTGGAATACATGGCAACAGCTCTATTTGCGCAAGGGGAAATGGAGGATGTTATTTTAGACATGATTAATCACTTTAGGAGCGGAGAAGGAACAGATTATAGTAATGATGTTTTAACAAAATATGTAAGTGAACATGCTACAACTAAAGCTTACATTGAACTAGTTAAAAGTGTCTTAATTAAAGAATTGACAGAGAATAATGGTGATTTAACTGCTTTAGAGTATAATAAAGACACATTGGAAACAAATACATTTTATAATTATATTCAGAAAGAAGCAGTTTATCCAGTATTCCATTCCAAAAAGGATATTCTTGGGGGGCTTACGATAACTATAAATGATACATGGGGTAATAGTGTAGAAGTAAGAGATTATTCAGTTGATAATAATAATTTTAAAGGGACTCTACATTTTCGTATTTATGATCATTTTGGCTTAGACCAACCAGATGTTGAAAAAAAGTATGTTTATTTAGCGGGCTTTAGAGCTTGGTTTGTATTACAGCATTATGATCAATATGATGGAAAATATAAGCCGTTTAAAACAGTGATAGAAATTGATGTTCCATTTGAAGGAGAATTAGATTAATGAGTAGAATGACTTTAAAGAGTAAGTTTCTATTAGTGCTGGTTTTGTTGATGCCATTTTTCTTATATGGATGTGGAGAAAAGAATGGAGGATTAGAAGAAACAATTCAGATATTTGAGATTAATAATACGGAAGAGATTTACAATTATCCAGATAGTGATATAGTTACCATAAGAAAACACTATATGATTATTAATCCACCAGAAGATTTACATGAGCTGAAAACAGTAGTTGAAAAGTTTCTTGAAGATAGTCCTATAAATAAGAGAATTGTAGTAGAAGAAAACAAAGGAACACGTGTTGAAGTATATTTTTACAGAGAAAGCAATAAATTACCAAGAAATTGGCAACCTAATGAAGAATATTTTGATACAGACAGAATTGAACATCATAAGCATGATTTGATTGTATATGTACATTGGTCAAATTCACATCCAGAAAAAAGATATTATGCTATGAGAAAAAGTAGTGATAAAGGTGATTATGGAGCATTAATTGAAGAAATAGATTATATTGATGATAAAATTGTAGAATAAAAAAATAGCAAATATAAATAAGGTGATATATTTGGAGTAATTAATCTTCTCTATATGCTCAGAAAAAGCTGTAATATTGGAAAGGCTTAGAGTAATTATACTTTAAGCCTTTCTGTTTATTTGGTGAGAGAATAGATAAATTAGCGAATGATTTTAGTTTAAGATTGATAGATGAGTTCTTAAATTAAATATAAGATTATCATCGAAGTGAAACTTATTAAAATTGAGATTATTAATATAGTTGTTTCAAACTTAATAGTGAAAGGAGACAGGTTTATAAAAATGAACATGAAGTATATATTTGTTTTTTTAATTCTATTGATAACGGAAACTATTATTGCACTTCTTGTAAATGATGTTATTATTCGACCATATATTGGAGATGTTTTGGTAGTTATTTTAATGTACACTTTGATAAGAGGAGTAATACAAAAATCAATAAAGTTTTTACCTATATACCTATTCTTATTTGCTTCGACAGTGGAATTGGCTCAATATTTTCACATTGTAGATATGTTGTATTTACAAGATAATAAAGTGATTTCTACTATTATTGGAACTAAATTTGATATAAGAGATATTTTGTGCTATCTAATTGGTACTGCGATTTTGTTTATATGGGAGAAGATAGAAAAAAAGAACAAACCAATATGAATATGATGATAAAAACAGACTAGGTATTGTCAAGGACGGGGTTATTGACAACATATGGTATATCCTAATATCTTAAGCTTGAGACA
>CAZVNH010000481.1:0-2112 GCA_964628575.1 uncultured Thermoplasmatales archaeon
CAATTCTGCCTTCTTTATCATATCTTTCAAACAATCTTGTTCCTGGATAAGGAGTGATTATGCTGAATGAAACCTCGTCAAGTCCCCATTCATATATTTTGTTAAGTGTTTTTTGAAAGGTCTCAGGTGTATCAAAATCAAAGCCAAACATGAAAAAACCTGTTATCATCATTCCATGGTCTTTAATCTTTTTTATCGCTTTTTTATAATTTTCAACCTTGTTTGTCCCTTTTCCAGATTGATCAATATTTGCTTGAGAGATTGATTCAATTCCTACATACCAATTAAAAAATCCTGCTTCTTGAGCAAGTTTTAGAAATTCGTCATCTCTTGCAAGAACATTTACATTTCCAAATGCTTCAGAATATTTATTAACTTCTTTCATTGCTCTAAAAAGTTCTTTTGAATATTTTGGATTAATAGTAAGAGAAGCATCTGCAAAAAATAAAGATTTAGCCTGTATTTTTTTTATTTCTTCTACCAGATGATCAGCTGGGCGACCTCTGAAAACTCTGCCCTCCATTACGTTCATTGCACAAAACTCACAGCCAGTAGGGCATCCTCTTGATGCTTGAATTGGTTCATTAAATGGATTATATGTACCAACTTTATGATCTGCTGCTGGAATTTCCTCTGCTGGAATAAACTTTTCAGGATAATAAAAAGGTTTTAAAGCACCTTTTTCAGCATCATTAATTACTTTTGGCCAGGTATATTCTCCTTCACCAACAACAACTGAATCAACATATTGTTTAGCTTCTTTAGGAAGTAGAGTTGCATGATAACCTCCCATAACTACCGGTATTCCTTTTTTTCGAAAAATTTCTGCAACCTGATAACCTCGGATTGAATTATATGTCAAACATGATATCCCAACAAGATCATAGTGTTTTTCGAAATTAATATCCTCATATCTTTCATCAACAAGTATTAATTCATGATTTGATGGAGTTATAGCAGCTAATTGCTTTAATGTTAATGATGGATAATTAAACCTTGCAAAAACACCTCTTTTTGATTCAGGATGTGGCATTATTAATAATATTTTCATATTTTTAACCTCGAATGATTTGAGTTTATTATAGATATTATAATTTATCTATCATTGTATTAATTCTTTTCTATTTTTAATGATTAATATAGTGAATCCTAATATGATAGTAACCTCTTATTTAATATTTATCATAAATAAAAACTTAATAAATAAATCATTAACATAAATTCAAAAATTTTTACAAAATAAAAATTATTCTATATCTTTTCTATTCAATTCAATATTTATAATTATAAAAAAAAATTTTTTAAATAATTTTTATTTAAATTGTACAAAACTATATTAAGAACTAATCAAATATATATTTATCAAATATTAAAAAAATAAAACAAAATTATTACATGGAATTTCATATGAAGCAAGAAAACAATTTATTCATTGTTCACGTATCTGATATTTATCTTTTGAAATTAAAGATATTATTTGAAAAAAGATTTATTAATATTTTAATAAATGAAAGACTTGCTGATAAAATAAAGATAGTATAAAAATTATAATAAAAATAAGAATATAAAAAAGTGAATCACAATGATTGAAAATATAATTGACTTTGAAAATAAGAATAAAAGATTAAAAAAAAGATTTAATGATTCAAGTATTAACAAAATACTAATCTTTTTTAATAATACAAAAAATACTCGTTTAATCATCCATGTAGGATTTCCAAAAACTGGTACAACTTTTTTACAAAAAAATGTTTTTCCAAATATTGAAAATGTAAATTTTATTAGAAGACCAGATTTTATATTGAATATTCTCCCAAATAAAATTAATATAATAAGTGATGAATCCTTATGTTGTTTTCCAATAGATAAAAATAAAGTAGATGGATTTACTGTTGCCTATTATTTAAAAATACTTTTGCCATATGCAAAGATAATCATCGGAATTCGAAATAAAGAAAGTTTCTTTATTTCTTTATACAATCAATACGTAAAAGAAGGTTACCCATATTCCTTTGAAAGATGGTTTGATGAAACAGATATGGATTGTTTTGATTTTAAACCATATATAGATTTTATTAAAAGCTTATTTTCTGATGTCTATATATATCATTT
>CAZVNH010000482.1:0-2109 GCA_964628575.1 uncultured Thermoplasmatales archaeon
AAATTAGAGTTGAAGTATCAAAAATTTTTATACTATTCATGTTAATCTCGCTAAAAATTTAGTGAATTGTTCGATTGGTAAACCCGCAAGAAAAGCTGCTTTCTCAAGACTGATTTTTCCTTTGTTGTATAAAGATGCGGCGATTGATTTTCTTTTAGTATAAATTTCTTTTTTAATAGTTGATTCAGTAGTAAAATCTGGAAATGATATGTAGGTAAATACTAACAGTTCATCTCTATTCAAATCATTCAATAAATCTTTAAAATCCTCAATTGCCTCAATTTTATTATTAGATAATCTGTCTTTTAAATTACTATATATCTCAACACCAAAATCATCAATTTTATATGAGTTTCCTTCTTTTTTAACAAGACCATATGATTTAAGATTATTGAGAGATTTCTCGGCTACTTCACTATATGGGCCAAAAGAATGGGGAATAAAATCTGCATCTGGAAACATTTCTTTGATATAATTTAATATTAGGAATATTTCTTTTTGAAAAAATAAATCACTTTTAAGTGGTTCCTTGTTTTTTGCATTAAGTAAGGCTAATATTAATAGTTCTAAATCTGAAATGTTTTTTTGAATGAGTTCTTTTAACTTATCATTTATATCCATTTAAATCTCCATTTTTTCTTTTGATAAATCTATTAAATTTTTTTTGAGTTGGTCGTATTTATATTTTTCAGTTAGGTTGACCGTAATCTCAAATATGTCTTTTAATTCTTCTATAGAATATTCATTATTTGTTTTTGCTATACTAAACGACTTTGTTTGATCGAATTTATTCTTTTTTTCTCCTTGTTGCTTGATTGTAACTTCGCCCCAACGTTTATCTAAAACTTTCATTTATTACACCATTGGTTATACTATTGGTATAATTTACAATAATTTAAAGTTTTTGTATCTAAAAAAGAAATGTATAAATGAAGCATTTTGCTTTTAGATTACAGAAAAAATGGATACTGAACTTTTCAATGAGAAAACAATAAAAAGATTATGTTCTGCTGTTAAAGTTAGCCAAAAGCAAAAGAAAAATGCAAATGAATGGATTCAATTATTAGAATCAGGTGTTCTTGAAAAAGAAAGATCCAATTATTTTAAATTTGCAATTTATGTATTAAGAGATATTCTTGGATATTCTATAAGGGAAGATCTTGATTATGAAAAAGCAAATATAGAATTTACTTTTAAAGATTCTTTAGGAAAAACAATTCTATGTATTGAAGTAAAAGGGGAATCAAAAGATCTTTTTAGCAAACAAACAGGATACAGAGCAGAACAAAGCACTCCTTTTAAACAAACTTGGGACAATATGGGAAGAATAGATACCATAAAATATGGTATTTGTACAAATTATCGAGATTTTGTACTTATTGATAAATCAAAAGGTTATAGCAAATATCATTTTTTTGATTTTTTAAGTATTAAAGAGGATACTGAAAAATTAAAAGAATTTATAGCTATTTTTTCTAAAGAAAGCATAATTGATAAAGAATTTATTGAAACCCTATATGATAAATCTGTTATTGAAGAAAGAGAATTTACTAAGGAATTTTATAAGTTGTTTCATGAAACACGACTGATGCTTATCAAAGAATTTCAGGATAACGGTGCAACAAAAGAAGAATCAATTCACTATGCACAGATTTTCCTAAATAGATTAATGTTTGTATTTTTTGCAGAAGATACAGGTAAACTTCAACAAAGACTCTTTGAAGACAAGGTTTTAAATCTTTTAAAGGTAGATAGTATTTTTTCAGAGAACACAAATCTTGTTTGTAATCTTATTAAAAGTATTTTTCAAAACCTTAATGAAGGCTCAAAAAGACATAATATTTTTGGTTTTAATGGTGGACTTTTTAAAGAAACGATACCAATGTCAATTTATTTTAAAGATTTTAAAAACAAATCTTATTTTAATGAGATTTATCAAAATTCAAAAATAAAGAAAGAAATTGAACTTGATGAAAAATCTAAAACAATTTTAAAAATTCATAATGGAAATGTTAACCCAATTGTTCTGAATTTATTGTATATGGCTTCATTTGATTTTAATACGGAAGTAAGTGTTAATATTCTTGGCCATATCTTTGAACAGTCAAT
>CAZVNH010000483.1:0-2109 GCA_964628575.1 uncultured Thermoplasmatales archaeon
ATATATTATTTGCTTTACTCCAGCGTTTATCAACATTTTAACACAAACAACACAAGGAGTATTTGTACAATACAAAACCGAACCTTTAATTGAGACACCAAATACAGCTGCTTGGATTATGGCATTTTGTTCTGCATGTAGTCCTCTACATAATTCATGTCGTTCACCCGATGGAATATTCATATTTTCACGTATACATCCAACATCAGAACAGTGCTTTAGACTCTTGGGCGCTCCATTATAACCAGTACTAAGTATATGTTTATCTTTTACAAGTATTGCACCTACTTTCCTTCTTATACAAGTACTTCTTTTTGAGACAACATGTGCCATTTCCATAAAGTATTCATCATAAGATGGTCTATTATCCATTTGGATCAAAAATTGAAATGAGATAAATGGTTAATAAAATTATTATTTTTAAAAAAACAACATAAAAATTTTTACTACATATATGATTTTTTCATATTAAATAAAAAGTAATCGGTACAATTTTAAACAAGTAAACGATATCAATAATAAGAACCGTATTAATAAAAAAGAGGGGATAGTAAATGACAAATAGATATGGAATATATCAATCTTCTTCAAAAAGTTGTATTTTTTATAAACAAGATGATGATGGGAATCAATCCACATTTAATATATTTATAGCACCGAAAATTAATGAAAGTGATAAAGAAAAAATCTTTGCATTTATTGATAATGAACAGTTAAATGAAAAGAATTGGTCAAAATCCGAAGTATCTGATATTAATGACATCATGAAAGCTTTTGGAGGATGGGCTTCAGATGCTCCAATAATTTTTGAATTAGAAGCCCATAAGAGTCTGAGCCAATGTCTTAGCTCTACACTAAAAAAAGAAGATTAAAATAAATATTATTTCATTAATTGTATTTGTATTTCTTGAAAATCTCTTGCTACAAATGAATTTTTAAAAACCTTTTTTGCTTCTTCTTCAAGAATTTTATTATCTATATATCTTGGACTAATATGAACTAAAAATAATCTTTTTACATTTGCTTTTTTTGCAATTTCTGCAGCTCTATTTGCTGTTGAATGTCCATATTCAATTGCTATATCTTCAAGTTCAGAATCAAAAGTTGCTTCATGAATTAAAACATCTGCATCTTTTGAAAAATCTATCATTTTATCTATTGGGATTGTATCACCGGATATTACAATTTTTCTACCCTTTCTCGGTGGACCAAGAACCTCATTTGGTTTAATTTTTTTACCATCTTTTAATACTATTGTTTCTCCTTTTTGAAGTTTACTAAATAAAGGACCTTCAGGTATCCCAATTTTCAGGGCTTTTGATTTATTAAATTTTCCAGGTCTAATATCTTCCTCAATTGAATATGCAAGAGCTGGAATTCCATGTTTTACTTTTAGACAATGTATTTTATAACCATCAAATTCTAATATTGTTCCTTCATCAATTTCATGGGCGATTATCTTATAGTTAGGTTTGAAATAACCAAGTGAAAGTAATTGTATCATTAGCTCTTTTATTCCCCTAGGGCCATAAATATGTAAAGGAAGTTCACGATCGTTTAACTGCATAGTTTGTATTAATCCCGGTAATCCTAAAAAATGATCACCATGATAATGTGTTATAAATATCTTTGAAATCTGCATATAACTTAGATTTGATTTCTGAAATTGTCGTTGGGTTCCCTCACCACAATCAATAAGTATGATTTCCCCTGCTCTTTTAACAGCTATAGAAGTAACATTTCTTTTTATTGTTGGCCAACTTCCACCAGTTCCAAGGAAGATAATACTCAATTGTGTCATTTTATAGGGTACAATAATCAATCATGTAAAAGCGTTATGGTTCTTTCTGAAACACTGAAAAATTTCTTGTTAGACTTTTATGTACTCGAAATTCATAATCATTAATAACTGACAAATACCTTTTACCAATTGTTCTATATTTACTATCTGAAAAACCAATTACAGCTTTACAATCCTTCTTTAATATATTAGATATAATCTTAAATGATCGATTATATAATTGTTCAATTTTTTCTCCTTTAGTAGTGGTTGTTTTCGCATATGGTAAGGGTGTTAGTAAAGCATCTCCGTTTTTTATACATTGAGGA
>CAZVNH010000484.1:0-2103 GCA_964628575.1 uncultured Thermoplasmatales archaeon
TGCTTGCACATCAAGCAGCTCAAGGAAAGAAATGTTATATATGAGTTTTGAGGAATCTGAAGAAAAATTAATCCAACATATGAAGGATTTTGGTTGGAACCCTGAAAAACTAATAAAATCAGGAAATCTAATGATAAAAAGATTTCTAACAAGCGAAATTTATTATTATGATAAAGACAAAAAAGTCGGAGGGGATATTCAAGCAATGATTACAAGAGATGTAGATCCAATGCTTATGGAATTGGAACCATTAGCAATTGCTGAAGCAACAGGTTTTAATCCTGATTTTATTGTAATTGACTCACTTACTGCAATTTCATCGACTTTTAAGGGAAAAGAGCAGTCATATAGGATATATATTGAGCGTTTGTTTAGATTTTTTGAAAGAGTTGGTAGTACGAATTTTTTAATAACTGAAACCAAACAAATACCTGAAGTTTTTTCTCCAACAGGTGTTGAAGAGTTTTTAGCTGATGGTGTGGTAGTATTTTATAATATACGAAAAGAAAATATTAGAGAAACAGCAATAGAAGTATTAAAAATGCGTGGTGAAAAACATGAGAAAAAAATTGTTGCCATGCAGATAACAGATAATGGTATTGTTGTTCACCCAGATCAAGAAGTTTTTGGAGCTGTTCATATCTAATTATATCTTTTCCTAATAATTTTTATTCAGATACTTTTAAATAGATTATATATATTTTCATATATGTGGTTGGGATGAGTAATTCTATAGATGATAGTAAATTTCTAGATGAAAATTTTCAAAATAGTTTAAAATCAGATAACACCAAAATATCTGAGGATATCTTAAATATATCAATAGAGCAGGTAATTCATAACAATCAAAATGGATCAACAGTTGTTTTAAAATTACCTGCCAATGACTACTTTACTTTTAATATTAATTCGATAAAATATTTAGTAGACAAAGATTTTAAAGGTATATATATTAGTTTTTGTAGGCCGTATAATAATTTAAAAGGATTATTAAAAGAAAATGAGATTGATACAAATAAAATTATAATAATGGATTTTGCAACTAGTTATAGTAATAAAAAAGACTATGACTATTTAGAAGATATTGAGATATCTCAGCATCTAAATGTTGATGTTCTTTTTGATAGTATTAAAGATTCCTTAAATCAACTTGATTGTAAAAATAAATTTATTTTTATTGATTCAATTACTACATTTGCTTTATATAAAAATCCTTCTGAAATCATTAGATTTTCAGATTTTTTAAGTAATTTTTCTAAAGCAAAAAATGATGAAAATTTGATAGTTATCTTTAACGTTGCAGAGATTCTAAGTAAAAAGGAATATGTTAAAGATATTTGTATCCATGCTGATATAGTTATTGATTTAATAAATTCTGAAGAGAGAAAGATGAATTTAGCCAAATAATTTATATATAGGATGTATATATAAAAATAAGTATAAATAAATTGTTTAGTAGATTTAACATTTTCTGTGATGTAAAATGGTTGATATAAAAAAAATTGAAGAAGCATTAAATGATATTTCTGAAGGCGAAATTATATTATTAGAAATAAATCCTGATAATTCTTCTGAAACTACTCTTGCATCGCTTGAATATTTAGTAAATAAAAATGATACTGGTATAGTAGTTTCTGCTAGTAGACCTTATGCTAATCTGCTAAATATGTATAAAAAAAATAATATTGATATAAATAAAATCTATATTCTTGATTTAATATCTAAAAGTCAAGCAGCTGAAGTAGAAGCAGAAAATGCAATGTTTTTAGATAATGTATCTAGTTTAACTAGTATTTCTCTTGCGATAAATGAATGTATAAAAAAAATTCCTGGTAAAAAATTTATTTTTATTGATTCAATAACTTCTATGCTTATTCATAATGATCAAAATGTTTTTGCACGTTTTATTCATAGCTTGCTTACAAGAATGAGAATTAATGGTGTAGATGGTGTTTTAGTTTCTTTTCAAGGCAGAATAAATGATGAAATAAGAGCAGAGATTGCACAGCTCTGTGATCGAGTAATTAAAATTTAAAAAAATAAATAGTTTATGGTTCCCTTGGTACTATATTAATCGTTATAATATTATTATCTGTATATGGA
>CAZVNH010000485.1:0-2103 GCA_964628575.1 uncultured Thermoplasmatales archaeon
GGTTAGAGATGGTCTTTGGGATGTATATAATGATTATCATATGGGCAATACTGGTGAAGTTATCGCTGAAAAACATAATATTACTCGGAAGGATTGTGATGAGTTTGCATTCTGGAGTCATCAGAAAGCTGCAAAAGCAACAGAAGAAGGTTGGTTTAAAGATGAAATAATTCCTATTGAAATACCTCAGAAAAAAGGTGATCCTGCCATTTTTAACAAAGATGAAGGGATAAGGTCTGATACAACTGTAGAAAAATTGGGAAGATTGCCACCATTTTTTAGAAAAAATGGTGTTGTTACAGCAGGTAATGCTTCTCAAATAACTGATGGTGCCTCTGCTGTTGTTGTTATGAGTAAAGAAAAAGCAGATAAATTAGGAATCGAGCCATTTGCAACTATTAAAGGATATAATACTAGTGGTGTAGAACCAGCATATGTAATGGGTGCTCCAATACCAGGTATAAAAAAATTACTAAAAGAAATGAAATTATCAATTGATGATATAGACCTTGTAGAACATAATGAAGCATTTTCTTCTGCAAGTGCAGCAGTTATGAAAGAATTTGATATTCCAAAAGAAAAATTCAATGTTCATGGAGGTGCAGTAGCAATAGGTCATCCAATTGGATCGAGTGGCTCACGTATTTTAATTACTCTTATGTATGCTATGAAAAATTTGAAAAAGCATCGTGGTCTTGCAACCATTTGTTTAGGTGGAGGAAATGCTGTTCAAATGATAATTGAGAGGTGAAAGAAATGGCAGTTAAGAAAATTGGTGTAATAGGTGCAGGTCAAATGGGACATGGAATTGCATTAGTTACTGCACAAGCAGGTTTTGATGTAATTATTCGTGATATTAAAAATGAATTTGTTGAAAAAGGAATTAATAAAATTGATAAGTTTTTAACAAAAAGTATTGAAAAGGAAAAAATAACAGAAGATGATAAGAAAAAGATTATGTCAAGAATTACAGGTACAATTAAACTTGAGGATTTGAAAGATGTTGATCTTGTTATTGAAGCGATTTTTGAAAATGTTCAAGTAAAAAAAGGAATCTTCAAAGAACTTGATAAAATCTGTAAAAAAGACTGTATTCTTGCATCAAATACAAGTACTATTCCAATAACAGATCTTGCATCGGTTACAAGTCGACCTGAGAAATTTATTGGTATGCATTTTATGAATCCCGTTCCAATTATGAAACTTGTTGAAGTAATACGCGGTCTTCGAACAGATGATGCAACTGCTAAGGTAATCAATGAGCTTTCTGAGAAAATGGGTAAAATTCCTGTTGAGGTTAATGATAGTCCAGGTTTTGTTAGTAATCGTGTTCTTATTCCAATGATAAATGAAGCAGTGTATTGTTTATATGAAGGAGTTGGTACACCTGAAGCAATTGATAACGTAATGAAACTTGGTATGAATCATCCTATGGGACCATTAGCACTTGCAGACTTGATTGGTCTTGATGTTTGTTTAGATATTATGAATGTTTTATATGAAGGTTTTAATGATTCAAAATATAGACCTTGCCCATTGTTTAAAAAGATGGTGCAAGGTGGATATCTTGGACGTAAAACTGGTAAAGGATTTTACGACTATTCAAAGTAGGTGAAATATATGGCTTATAATAATATAATAGTAAATAAGAAAGATGGAATAGCAACTATTAAAATTAATAGACCAAAGGTTCTAAATGCGCTTAATCAAGAAACAATTAAGGAAATTACAGATGCAGTACTTGAGCTTGAAAATGATTCCAAAATAAAAGTGGTAATTCTTACTGGTGAAGGTAAAGCATTCATTGCAGGTGCTGATATCTCTGCAATGGCAAATATGACACCGCTTGAAGCAAAAGAGTTTGCAGAACTAGGTCACAATATGCTTAATACCTTTGAAAACTCAAGACTTCCAATAATTGCAGCAGTTAATGGTTATGCACTTGGTGGTGGATGTGAAACACTTATGGCATGTGATATAGTTATCGCAAGTAAAAGTGTAAAAATTGGTCAACCTGAAATAAACCTTGGAATCCATCCTGGCTTTGGAGGAACACAAAGACTGCCTAGACTTGTTGGTAGGATGAAAGCAAAAGAATTACTT
>CAZVNH010000486.1:0-2094 GCA_964628575.1 uncultured Thermoplasmatales archaeon
GGGTCTTACACCCTCGGTTTCAGACCACGCAGTATTCACAGCCTATTCAATAAAATATTTTAATTTTTTTCTTGATCTTCATTAACAATTGTTTCTTTAACTTTTGAAATATATTTAGCGTCTATTTCATCAGTTATATATACATCTTTTCCAGCATGATATATTTTCATACCATCCTTCATTGCCTTCTTTCCATCAATCTTCAAAATAAGTGGTTCATCTGTTCTTACTTTTCCTGCCTCTATTGCTTTATCAATACTACCGCTTAGATGGACTTTTCTTCTATCTGTTGGATGTAGTCCACCTTCTAGTATAATATCTACCTCTTCTTCAGTTACTGGATAATAAAATTCATCAATATCTGCAGGTGGCAGGTCATCTGGAAAAACATCTATAGTATGACCATATGTTGCTCTAATCATTCCACCATCTATTTGATATCTTCCTCTAGGATCAGTTGCAACTAATGCTTCGATATGATGTAATCTAAGCCAGTCAAAACCAGATCTCCCTGTTCCAATTGCATCAATTAAATCAGATATATTAACCCAGCCTTTTCCGTCCATCATAAGTCCTAGTTTTTCTGGAAAATGACGTAATGCTCCTGCCATAATTCGACTTAGAGCATTCAATTCTCTTTCATTCATTAAGAATTTTCCTTCTTTATTACACTGTGGGCAGGTTTCACCACGGTAATATCCATGTTCTTTACATTCTGATAACATATTACCATCTCTGTAAATAAAATATTAAGTATAAATATTTGTGCTAATTATATGCTAAGTAATTTTTATACATGATATTTTTTCTTTTTTTTAAGTTTTGATTATTATTTATTACCATAAAATCTAATAAATATAACTAATTTAATATACAAAACGAGAAAAGTAAATATGATAAGGAAAATATCTATAATTTTTATAGTAATAATATTAATATCGACTAGTTTTTGTTTTAATACTACGAAGAGTCAGAAAATTAATAATATTCTAATTGAAAATGACTTTGATATTCTTTTTAAAGAAGATAGTTTAAAAGATTTAAATCCACGCTGGGTTAGCTTATGGGGAGGTAACAAGATAGAATCTGAAGTTACTGGAATTACATTTGATCAAGAAAATGGCTATATTTATCTTGCTGGTGAAACACAAAGTTATCAGACACATGAAAATTATTTTGAATCTATGTTCTTAATTAAATTTGACATGGAAAATGGCGATATAATTTGGTGGAAAATGTGGAATGCATCTATGTATTATGGTGCACCAGCTAATTCTCGTGCTTTTTCAATTACATATTATAAAAATCATATATATGTAGTTGGTAGCTGTAATATAGAAGACTCTAATAAGATCTATTTTGATGATGCATTCCTTTTTAAATATGATTGTAATGGAAAATTAATAGACTATAATATCTTTGAAAGCAGTAGTAGGGCTTTTGACGTTGTTATTTATGATGATTATGTTTATGTAACTGGTGATTCTTGGAAGGATAGCAGTAGTAGTAATGTTTCACTTTGGGTATTTAATCTTGATTGTGAAAAATTATCAGCTAAATACTGGGATGGGATAGTTAATTCCGATGATTATGGTACTACGTTAGTAGAGAACAATGGATATTTGTATATAAGCGGAACCACACATGTTTTAGGTAATCACGGTAGTAAAACTCATGATGTTCTATTGTTAAAATATGATACCAATAACCCAGAAAGTGAATTAATTTTTATTGACAGTTGGGGTGGAAATTACTGGGATGAAGCAAAAGATATAACTGTTTATGATAATTATTTATATATAACAGGTTTTACTAAAAGTTTTAACAATAATGCAGATGTTTTTTTATTAAAATATGATACTACAAACTTTAGTTTGGAATATGATAAAATATGGGGTGTAATTGAAAATAATATTGGATATGGAATTACTATTTATGATAATTATATTTTTATTGCTGGTCATTGTTATATGACTTTTTCAAATCAAGATAATTTCGCTTTCATATTAAAATATGATTTAGAGGGTAATCTTATATGGAGTGAAATAAGGGCTACGCCCTTATAATCCCATTCCGCCTTCGCTTCCTCGGCAA
>CAZVNH010000487.1:0-2078 GCA_964628575.1 uncultured Thermoplasmatales archaeon
CAATGTATTGGTGTTACAGGGAATAAACCAATCGAAAACGTTCTACCATTGCTCAAAGAACGGTTGGAAAAAAATAATAATCAATCTTTAATCAAATATATTGAGACACCTAAGGATTTATCAAGGGTCATCCGTGAGAGAACAGATATTTTTAACCAGATTATTTTTACTAATCAAGACCTATTGGAAATGAAAAAGAATGCACCTTATGATTATGAGAAAGTGAAAGAGTGGTTGTTGTCCTGTATTGGTATCCAAAATCCAGTGATCACAATAGTAGTTAGAAATAATAGTGACCAACAAATTTTGCTTACTAAAGTTGTTTATGATGTACTTGATATCGGTACGGTTTTAGGGGGAGTTTCTGGACCACTCTACCCCGAAATTACTTATGATCATAAAATTAAACATGAAAAAGGCGAACAACTATTCTTTCTGAATCCACCCATTCAAATCATGAAACATGACACTTTCTCATTTAATCTTCGGATAATATCTGCAGAAAAGGGCCATGGACTTGGATGGCTACTTAGAATAAAGTTGGAAAATTCTGAAGGTGGTTATGTAGTCACTGATCCTTTTCAAATATTTATGTCAAAATAAATTTAAAGGGATCTCATTATGAAAATATTTTTTAAGTTATGTTTTTTCGAATTAATTATTTTATTGGCATTAACACACGTAAAGTCCAATGCAGCTAATTATTTTGATAAACAACAAATAGTTTCAGTTAAATTTAATTCACAGGGAGAAAAGTTAGCGGTAGGAAAATCAGATGGTACTATTTTTTTATGGGATATAAACAAACATAAAGTAATTTGGTCATCTCAAGATTCTAATAAACCCATTTTCAATACATTCTTCTTTAATAATGATGAACAACTTATTGCTTCTGAATACCAGGGTAACTTAAAGATCTATAACGTAAGTTCAGGTTTACTCATTAAAAATATCTCACTTAATTTCTGTTATTTTATTATTCATAGAGAAGAGTATAATGATGCGGGAGAATTGATAGCTCTTGATTATTCTGAAGAAAAATTATCAGCCGTTGATCTTTATGATAATATTTTGGCTGTATCCGGAAATCAAGCCAGCATGGTCACTCTGATAGATATGAAAAAAGCAATAAATAATACTTATGAATCGGAGATCATTTTTGATATAGGCAATTTCTTTTCCGTTTCCGAAACAGGTCAATCGGTTTGGGAAAGGCATGATAAAACTAAAAGCGAAGCAGTAATTGCTAAATTATTTCATCAGCCATCTCACGCAATTTTGACAGATATCCATTATGATCCGTCTCATCAATATTTAGGGGCAACAACAAGTACTGGTTATTTAGTGGTATGGGATATTAGTAAATATTTCTCTAATAATTATGAATCAATTAATGAAAATTCAGATCCATTTTATATCCGTGGAATCACCTCTGGTCGAGATAGTTTTAAAGAGCTTACAGGATTTGCATTCAGTTCTACCGGGCGTTTGATAACCATGCCCTTTACTTGTCTTAAATATGGTCAAATCCAACTATGGGATACTGATAAAGGAGAAATGCTCCATAATAAATATGAAGTTCATCCAGGACGTGCCTGGAAAGGAGCCTTTGACAAATCCGGAAAATATGCAATTACATCGGGAGATTTTCGATTCATTTTATGGGAAATTCAAAATGATAGTTTATATGCGAAAAGTAAAATACATTATATGGCTAACATAAATGGTAATCAAATCCTAAATAACATACATTTTTCGCCCAAAAAAAATATTGTTGCTTTGGGAGTTTTAGATGTTTTTTTATTGGATTTATCTACAATGAAAATGATTGAACATATAGGTACAGAACAAGATACACTGCTGATAGATCACTTTAATACTCAGCCAAAATAAAAATTACGAGTTCGAACGTTGATGGTGGATTCATCAATTCTAATAATAATTCGTAATACTAGTTTTTAGATCGTCCAGTATATCCATCCTGAGCACAAGAAATACAGCAGAGCAAGGAATTGGATCTTGGACAAACATGATGTGATATCCCTTGATTTGGATCGGCTTTAGCCATGGCTTTCGGG
>CAZVNH010000488.1:0-2069 GCA_964628575.1 uncultured Thermoplasmatales archaeon
TATATTAGGAATCTCAATGTCATCACCTTGATCAATTTTTTTATAGTCCCCTTCATTTTTAAAGGTCAGAGGAATTATTCCAAAATTGATTAGATTTGCTGTATGAATTCTTTCAAAAGATTTTGCAATTACTGCTTTTGTACCCATAAACATAGGACAAAGTGCTGCATGTTCACGTGATGAACCTTGACCATAGGAAAGACCTGCGACAAAAATGTTATGTTTTCCACCATCTCTTATTTTCTTTGCTCGCTCGTAAAAGTTAGAATCAACAACTTCAAATAAAAACTCAGAATATTTTGGAACGTTTGATCGATATTTCATCTTTGCACCTGCTGGAATTATATGATCTGTTGTTATTTGATCTTCAACTTTAATTGTTACTTCACCTTTAATTTCATCTGGCATCGGTAGACTTGCTGGTGGATCACCTATATTTGGTCCACGATATATTTTAATGTTTTCTGGATGTTTTGGCGGATAGATAAACATGCTATCATCGATATAGAATTTTTCAGGCATCTTTATGTTTGGATATTTTATACCCATTTTTTCAAGACCTCGCGGATCAGTCATTTTACCTGTGATTACTGCAGCTGCAGCAGTTTCAGGACTAACAAGATAAGCTTGTGCACTTTTTGTTCCAGATCTTCCTAAGAAGTTACGATTGCTTGTTCTTAGTGAAACTGCTTCGGTTTTTGGTGATTGGCTGTTTCCAATACAGAAGCCACATGCGGATTCAGCGATTCTTGCACCTGCTGAAATAAGATTTGTAAATCCACCGTCACGTGTAATATTTTCAAGTACTTGTTTCGATCCAGGTGCTATTACAAAGCTTACATTTGGATGAGCAACTTTTCCTTTGATAATATTTGCAACTGTCATTAAATCCTTGTAAGATGAATTTGTACAACTACCAAGACAAACTTGATCTACATCCATTCCTTCGAGTTCCTTTACTGTTTTAATATTTCCAGGGCTATGAGGATATGCTGTTAATGGTACAATCTCACTTAGATCAACATCAATTTCTTTGAAATATTCTGCATCGGAATCTGCTTTCATTTCGGTCCAATCATCTTCACGACCCTGTGCTTTCAAGAATGCTCTTGTTGTTTCATCACTTGGAAAAACAGAAGTTGTTACACCACATTCTGCACCCATGTTTGTAATAGTTGCACGTTCTGGAACAGAAAGTGTTTTTACTCCTTCACCAGCATACTCGAAAACACAACCGACATTTCCTTTTGTTGTAAAGATTTCAAGCATTTTTAAAACAACATCTTTTGCTGAACACCATGGATTGAGTTTCCCTTTTAAATTTACTTTTATAACTTTTGGACATGTTAGATAAAAAGGTCCGCCTGCCATTGCAACTGCTACATCAAGTCCACCTGCACCAATTGCTACCATACCAATTCCACCGCCTGTTGGAGTGTGAGAATCACTTCCAAGGAGCGTTTTACTTGGTTTACCAAATCTTTCTAAATGAACTTGGTGACAGATTCCGTTACCAGCTCGTGAATAAATAATTCCATATTTTGCTGCTACACTCTGCAGATATTTATGATCATCTGCATTTTCAAAACCGATTTGTACTGTATTATGATCGACATAACTAACAGATAATTCAGTTTTTACCTTTGGAATGCCCATTGCCTCAAACTGTAGATAAGCCATAGTACCTGTTGCATCTTGCGTTAAAGTTTGATCTATCTTTATAGCAATTTCTTTTCCAGGTTCCCATTTACCTTCTACAATATGTTTTTCTAATATTTTTTGAACTATACCTTTTCCCATTTGAATTAACCTCCCCGCTTGTCCTTTATAAGGGTTACCAGGTAATACGGTATTAAAGATTTACTACTTAAAATATTTGTATTAATAGTACAAATATTCTTATAGTAAAAGTATATACAGGCAAATCCAAGCATATAGTTATTATGGAGGAATATTAATATGATGATGATAGTAAGAATGTTTCCAAAAACAGATATAGAAAAAATGTGGCATTATGTTGAAAATGTGATAGGAAAAGAAAATTCAGAGACAGTCACACCATTATATTC
>CAZVNH010000489.1:0-2066 GCA_964628575.1 uncultured Thermoplasmatales archaeon
TAATTGATGAGGATAAACTGGTGTTTCTCCATTATTTTGAATTAAAAGCTCTAAACCTGTCAGATAATTAGTTCCCTTGTTATTCCACCATCTCTGATTAAATGTTTTAACAGATAATGTTGGACTTTCATATGTAAAAGATTTTGAATAAATCTTTTTTCCATTATTATCATAAACATTTAATGTATATGTTCCAGGTTCAACACCTTCCCTATAATCTGAAATATGTAGAATGCTATTGGTATCACCATAGAAAAAATCAGAATCCTTTAGATCTTTATTAGGACCATAGATTTTTGTTATTACTCTACCACCTGATGATGAAAAATCAATATACAAACCAGGAAATCCTTCTTCATCTGTTACATAATATGATTTTAAAGAAAAACTTGTATCCTTTGGTAATATATTATCAAACAGGCATCCTGAAAAGATACTTATTGATAAAAAAGTTAAAGATATTGAAATAATTATTATTTTTTTAAATGCCATTAATTATTCTAGAACAACTTTTCTTTTTTCAAGTTTATTCTTAATAACAAGTCCTAATCTTTTCATACCTTCATCAATTTGTTCATCTGATGAATATGAAAAATTAAGTCTCATAGACCTATCCCCACCACCATCAACATGAAAAGCCTTACCATGCACATATGCAACCTTTTCTTTAATGGCATCAAGAAACAATGTCTCTGTATCAATTCCTTCAGGTAGGGTAACCCATGCAAACATTCCACCTTTTGGTTTATAACAAACATAACCATCAGGGAAATATTTTTCCATAGCATTCATCATGATATCTCTTTTTGGTTTATAGAGTTCACAAATCTTCATTATATGTAAATCAAGTGATCCTCTTCTTATAAACTCATTTGCAATGAATTGTGTAAAAGTATTTGTACATAAATCAAGAGCTTGTTTACATATTACCATTTTTCTAGTTAGTTCTGGATTAGCTATAGTCCAAGCAAGTCTAAAACCAGGTGAGAGTATCTTCGAAAATGTTGACATATAGATTACTCTTCCTTCATCATCAAAAGCCTTAATTGGTTTGATATGTGGAGCATCGTAACGTAGTTTTCCATATGGATCATCTTCAACGATTATAAGATCATACTCATTAGCAATATCAATTAATTGTTTTCTGCGGGATTCAGGCATTATTACACCAGCAGGGTTTTGAAAAGTGGGAACAACATAAATGAATTTTGGAGTGATTTCATCTTTTAATAAATTCTTAATAGTTTCTTCAACTAAATCCACTCTCATTCCATCGCTGTCAAGTGGTATACCCGTTAGATTTGATTCATAAGCTCGAAAAGCGTTTATTCCTCCGAGATATGTTGGCAGTCCGCAGATTGCAGTATCTCCAGGGTTTAAAAAGACCTTTCCAACTGTATCAAGAGCCTGTTGAGACCCACTCATAATTACTATTTCATCAGCGCTTACATCAACACCATCTTTATAGGCCCTTTCAGCTATTGCTTCTCTAAGTACATTTAATCCCTGAGTTGTTCCATATTGAAGAGCTACTTTTCCATGATTCTCCATGACATCATTTATTACTCCTTTTAAATCTTTGATAGGAAATGATTTTGGATTAGGAAGGCCACCTGCAAAAGAAATAATTTCAGGGTCCTGGGTTACTTTAAGAAGTTCACGAATAACAGATTTTCTCATTTTTCCGGCTCTATCTGAATATAACCTACTTAGATCTGAGATAAAAACCACCAGACCAGGGAATTAAATAACGTTATATATGTATTTCGCAAAAAGATTCAAATATACGGAAAAATATAAAGAAATATTATTTTTCCTTTTCTTTTTTGAAAAATGGTTCAAATATTGGACTAAGATGATCCTCAAATGCAGGCATTGATTCCATTGTATCTCTACAAATATTAAATTTATGTTTAATGAAAAGAGCTAATTCTTCATCAGGTGTTAAATCCCGTTTTTTCCCTGCAAACATCCTACTAATTTCTTCATTAAAATCTATAAACTCATCACCCATATTTTAGTATATTAAGTCTTTCTTATTTAAAGCTTTTCTATTAGATACGAAC
>CAZVNH010000490.1:0-2064 GCA_964628575.1 uncultured Thermoplasmatales archaeon
TGTCTGAGGCGTCCATATAACACCATCTTCTGATGTTAATATTATTCCGCCACCTCCAACTATTACATATTTATCCCCTCCCCAAATAACATCACTAAGAGTATTATAGGATAATAACGTTGAATTCCATAGTTCTCCATCACTTGAAGAAAGGATTTTTTCTGAACTAATCGCAATTAGTTGACTCCCATTTGATGTTATACTTTGATAATAACTGTTTGTATCAAAACCTTTTTTTGTCCATACAACTCCATCAACTGATGTTAATATTATTCCACTACTTCCAACAGCTACATATTTACTTCCATTCCAAGCAATATTATACAAATAGCTACTTGTTCCAGATTGCTCAAACATCCAGTTTAATCCATCTGTTGATGTATATATCTCACCACTGTATCCAACGGATATAAATTCACCATCACCCCAGACAACCCCATATTGTGGATTTTCTATTCCATCATATGTCCATGTACTACCATCTGCTGTAGACAGTGCACCCATATTGCTAATTGCAAGGAATATGCTGCCATTCCACGTAATATCATAGAAATCTAATATAGAATGCATCCCAAGATCTATAGCAGTCCAAGTTATTCCATCTGAAGATGTTTCCCAAGAACCATCTTCTCCAACTACCACAAAAGTATCATCTCCCCATGTTATACCTTTGTAATTATTTGAATCAATCAATCTTTCCGTCCAAGTTATTCCATCATCCGAAGAAAGTATAATGTTTTGCCCAACAACAACAAATTTAGTACCATTCCAGATTGCATCATTAAGAGTATTACTTGTCCCTGATGTTCTTGCTACCCAATTATCACCATCTGCAGATGTTAATATAGTACCATTATCTCCTACTGCTACATACTGATTGTTCCCCCACGTAATGGCATTAAGATTATCAGTAGTACCAGATGTTTTTAATTCCCAGCTTTCACCATCTGGTGCAGTAATGATGGTTCCATTACTTCCTACAGCCGCAAATTGATCTCCTCCCCATGCTACACCATTTAGTGTATTATTTGTTACTAAGTTCGGTTGTGCTACTTCAGTCCATATAATATCATTAGATGCAAATGCTGTATTCATATGATTATACACCATTAGCATATTAACAATTATAAAAAATATTAAAATAAATGCGATTTTTTTCATATAATAGTGCCCCCTTAGCTACTTAGTTTAGATATTAGTGTTTCATTGCAACTTTTACTACTTTAAAGTGATTTATATATGCCGTTTTTCCTCCTCTCAAAAAAAGCCCAATAGGCATAGACCGCCTATTGAGCTTTTTATAATGACATACTCAAAAATTCGATAGCCTGGCAATCATGATACTATTACTTTAGACCCATAGCTTTGCGTCCTTACCTTTAGGTAAGTTTGCCTTTTCGTTCTATTTGTTATATGTTTAGTACTATTATCCTATTTAAATAGGAATTTTGTCTTATTATAAACATATATTTTTTTTCTGTCAAGGAAAAAATTCCCTTTGAGTTTCTCCGTTTTTTGATGAAAAAGATACAGTGCTTCGCTCGTGTCATTGCGAGGTCGTAGACCGTGGCAATCTCATATCATTGAGAAATACCTTTACTAAAACTCATAATAAATGTCTTTCCATTGTTTGTTCATACTTTCAATTAACTCAGTTTTCTTTTTACGTAAACCACTTTTTATCTGCTTTTCTCTAAAAATTGCACCATTAATATCATTACACATTTCATAATAAACAAGATTACTTACATTATATTTATTTATATCCATCTATTAATTTTTCTTTATGTTCATATACTCTTCTTTTTAGATCATTTGTGACTCCAGTATATAAAACATTATTGTTCTTGTTGGTAAGTAGGCAAAGTATGCATTTTGCATTCTACTCTCACAACAGCCAATCCCAAAGCTGTTATCAATGTCCTAAAAACTTCTTACGGGTCTTACAAATAGGTCTGAGATTACCAAAGATGGGTAAACTCAAAAGAAATAAAAAGATACAAATAAAAAACCTTTGACAGATTACTACCCATCAAAGGTCTTTCTGGTCGGGGTGAGAGGACT